>NZ_JBSQAX010000006.1:0-65282 GCF_053851575.1 Mycoplasma sp. 2261
TTCTTTTTAGGATCTTCTGGTTTCTTTTCTTGTTCTTCTTTCTTTTTAGGATCTTGTGGTTTCTTTTGATCATCTATTTTAGGATTACTAGGTTTATTATCATTATTTGAACTGCAAGAAATAACAGTTGCAGCTGTTATAAAAGGTATTGAAATGCTTGCTAATGTTAATAAAATTTTGTTAGATTTTTTCATAAATTTCCCCTTAAAATGTTTATCAATTTACTAAATTACACCATAGTTTTTTTTTTTTTTTTGTGAAATTTATCAACAAAATATCAAAAAATTCTGTTTTTATAAATAAAAGTTATTCTTAGTTTTATCAATTAAGTCTACTGGTTTAAGCCATCAATATAAAAAAATGGGATAACTCCAAAATCATCCTAATTCCTTTATTAATACTCCACATTTGCTATTACCTTTTTGTGGCACTCTTTTTTAGTTAAATTGCAATTTTATCTTACAAATCTTCAATAATTTTAATTTAAAGTATTCGATTCAGGTTTAGAAAAGGTTTGAAGCTAATTGCTTTTTTGCATAATCATTTTTCATTTTCTTTGATTTTTTTTATTTTCGCAGCACATAAGTCAATACTCGATGTTGGGAGATCTTGCTTTTGTGATACGCTTTTTAATTCCGCTTAACTTTGTTATAAGTCCTGTCTACCATTACTTTTTTTGTGTTTTATCATCACCAACATTTTTATTTTTTAACCAATAATACTAGATTGAATATCCTTAAAATCGCTTTTTTCATTGCTATCACCAATAATTAAGTTATCTAAATCATTGCCTTTATTTTCAAGTTTTGAAGATTCTTTGCCGTGAGATTCTGTGAAATTTTGCGTATTATTAATTTCTCTTTCTTTTTTAATTAAATCATCTTCCTGCATTATTTTGCCTTCTTGGAATTTATTATTTGCTTTTTTCCTGGTTTTAGAATTATGAGCAAATTTAGCATTTTAAACAAATTAAAACAGTTTTATTAACTTTTTTATAGTTCTATTTTTAATGAGCGAAACTATTTAAGGATTTTAATAATTTACTAGCTTAATTTCTATATTTGCTATAATTAATTAATCTTAAAAATCATGATTAAGGGGGTATGTGCTTTCTTTATAAATTGAGTTCAAGATATACATAGAAATATCAAAACTAAAACCTATCGGTTTTCAATTTTTGAAATAGCACTTTTTGGTCTATTATTATCATTATATATGGTGTCCGCAGCCATAGAAAAATTTGTATTTATTGGTGCTTTTAACATTTCAATAACATATGCAGTTTTTATTATTTTTGGTCTTGCGCTTGGGCCTTGAAAAGGGGCAATTATTGGTTTATTATGTGATACGATTAATCAACTAATATTTGGGATATCAACATGGATGCCCGAGTATGCGATTGTCCCTATTTTAATAGCTTTTCTTGCTGGATATTTTATGAGGGGATTAAATAAAAAAAACGAAACTGCAACATGAGCAATTGGTTTTATTTTTCTAACCATTATTACAACAATTTTTATTTTAATCCTACTAAAAGAATATAATTCCCTACCAATTAGTGAGGGGTCTCTAAAAAGAAAAAGAAAACTATCAATCAACGCTGTTATAGGCATATCTACATTTGGAATAGCATCTATATGAATAATATCGGAAGCATTCTTAATAACATATTTAGTAACAAGAAATGTCCACGTTAAATATGCAATGTTTCTATTATTCAATATTTTATTAACTGTATTTGGAATACTAATCATAACTAGATGATTATGAGGTCCGTATGCATACATTAACTATCATAACCGTTTCCGAAGCGGGACATGAAAACATAGTGAATATTACTTCTTCTTTATGGTACCTATCATATTTAAGAGTTTAGTTGAAATACCAATTTATACATTTGCTATATTTGCAGTTTATCCAATTATTAGAATAATTAGAAACAAAATTAATTATGTATCTAAAAAAATAAGTGTTTTTTAACATATTGCAAAAAATAATTTCTAGTCTCTAATAAAAATCAACACGGCTCAAAATTAAGACTTTTTTTACTTTCGTGTTTATTAACTATAAATAAAAATCTAGGTAGTAAAAACCTAGAATTTTATTTATATAAATTTTTAAATTACTTATTTCCAATAAAATTTTATGTTAATTAATTTCAAATACAGTAACAAAAGCAAAGGATTCAATATTATTTTTTTTGTATCGAACAATTACAGAAATTTTTGTCTTAGACTTTTTGGTCTTAACCTCGAATTTTGTAGGTTTAATTATTTCAAATCCTTCAGGTACATTTATTTCGTAAACTAAATTGTCAAGGTTAAAATTTTCCTTGGTAAAACTACCATTATATTTAAGTTTTTTATCAAAACCTCTTGCTTTTATTTCTTCGGTTAATTGAAGTCTTTTTATATCCTCTTTTGCTGTTTTTTCATCGTTAATTTTAACTCTTGTTGAGCTTATTCTTGCATAATCTTTATTCAAAACATCAGTTAAGCTGCCCAAACTTACTTTTATTGATTTAATTTTTTTGTTTTCAATAATTGGTTTTGAAAATATTAGAACATTTTGTGTATTAATAAAGGTTTGGGTGTAATTGTAAAAGAATAATTCCGAATCAATTTGATAAGTATTTTTGTTAAATTCAAAATGTTGGGCTGCTATAAATTTTTCACCATCTTTTAAAATTTTTTCTTTAATTTCATTATTTATTAAAACTAATTCTTTTGATTTAAGATTCTTCAAAGCCTTATCATGAATTCTTTTAAAACCATTATCACTAGTTAGATATTCATCAGAAGGTGTTTCCTTAAAATCGACTAATTTTATTTGTTTATATTGTTTATTTTCAATGGTATTAGTTGGAGCTTGAATATCTTCAAGGGGTTCTTGGCCTTTTTGCTTTCTTATATTATTTAATTCTTCAATGCCTAATTTATTCAAATCAAATTGCACGTCATATGAAATCATAGGGCTTTTGCTTCAATCGGCAAAGGAAACTTCGATAGTTATTTTTTTAATGCCTTTTTCTTCTTTTATATCTTTAAAAAGATATTGTAATTGATGATTCTTTGTTGTTAATCAATAAGATTTATTAGTTAATTTTGCATAATCACCTTTTTCGATAAATGTTTTATCTTTTGAATAATAAGGATAAACAAGAACATCCTTAAGTTGTGCAACTAAAAATTCTTTTTGCTTTTCTTGTGTTAAATTATGAGGATTAATAGAAGAAGGATGCGCATATCTTTCTTTATCAATTGTTTTGGTTATTTTTTTACTTATTTTTTTGTCTGTATTTGAATATAATAGAATATCAATTTTATATTCATTATCAGACACCTTAACTAGATTAGAAAGTTCAAAATTATACAAATTTTTATCATATTCCGAAACAACAAAGTTAGGCTTATTTTCAAAATTATTAATTGATACATTCGTAAGTACATTTTGATAAGCCTTTTCATTATTAAATCTTATCTTTAACTTTGTAAGGTTCTCATCTAATTTTGCTTTTTCTTCTAATTCTTTGTTTATTTGATTCATACCTTTTTTTCATCCAGTTAGAATGAAAAATTTATTTTTTTCATGTCTTATATTGGTATTTTTCTTTTGTAGTCGATATATAAAGGTAATGTCATTAGTTTCTTCGTTTTTAACAGCCTTGTATTGACTAAATTCAAAAGTCTTAGGCAAAATCTTAATAATTTTGCTCAAATCAGCTTGTGCTAATGTAGTATTTTCTATACTTGGATAACTAAATCTTGTATACGATTCCGCTAATTTAAGCAACTCTTGATCAGATTTTTTTGACAAATTAGCAATTTTAGATTCCATTTCATTTTTTGCTATTTCCATATGGTTAGTAGTAGATTCTATCATAATTAAATCACTACTATTTTTTAGGATGTCCATAGCTTTATCTATAGCCTTTTGATAAACTTCCTCTTCTTCGAAGCTAAAAGCTAGCGATGCCTTATTTGAACTAAAGATTCTGTTTGTTTCCTCAACAGAAGTTTTTAATAAATTCTTAATTTTTTTTAAATCTTTTTTTGCATCCTGACTGCATGAAATTGATATCACAGGAATGGTAATTAATGGTGAAATTAACCCTATTGATAATAAAATTCTCCTATTTTTAGACATAAAGTTCCTCCGTAAATTTAAAAGAAAAGGCCACAAAAAAGTGGCCTTTTTATCCCTTAGATTTTATTGATTTTAATTCTTAATCTGATTGATTTATTCATTTTATAGTGAAATTATAGCATAATTAACATAGGCATTATAAAAGCACTAAAAAAGTAATAAAAAAGTCCTAAAATGGACTTTTACTTGCAACTATGCGTATTTAATATATAACAACAAAAGATTTATTTTGTGCTTGGTTTAAATACATCTAATATTTTATAATATTTTGACTAACTAATTTAATATTATATTTTTTATTTAAACAATTTTTATTCATTATTATTGGTCTTTTCTTCATTTTGAATATCAAGATCAACATCACTGGTAATATCTTTTAATTCAGTATCAGTCAATTGACGTGTTTCATTTTCCTCGCCTGTTTCGTTAATTACTTTTGCCACTGCAACAATAGAAGAATTTCTCTTCTTTAGATCGATTAATTTAACTCCTTTTGCATTTCTTCCAGTAATACTTACGGCTTTTAGTGAAAATCTAATTGTAACACCCTCGTCGGTTATAACGATTATATCCTCAGTTCCTTTTACAGTTGCTGAGTAAGCAAGTTCGCCAGCCTTTCCTTCATTTAAAGCTAAAACACCCTTTGAATTTCTTTTTGTTTTTCTAAATGAATCAACAAGGCTTAATTTTCCATATCCACTTGCACCAAGACTAAAAATATAATTTCCCTCGCTCGAGGTCGAAGCAGAAACTACCTTTTCATTTTCTCCTAATTTTATTCCCACAACACCAGCTGCTAATCTACCTTTTGAATTAATATCAGCCACCTCAAAACGTGATAATTTTGAATTATTGGCCGCTATAAAGATATCCTCATTATCAGTCGCAACTAGTGCCTCGACAAGACTATCTCCATCCCGCAATCCAAATGCTAGCTTTCCGTTTCGATTAATTAATTTATATAATGATAAATGTGATTTTTTAATAATTCCCTTCTTAGTTACAGTTACTAAGAATTTATTTTTATCATAGTCGCTATCATCAACACTTAATATTTTTATAACACGTTCATCACTACTTAAAGCACCAATGATATTAATAATTGGTGTACCTTTTGATTGCTTAGTCCCCACTGGGATTTCATATCCTCTTACACGATAAACCTTAGCTCCAGTAGTAAATATCAATAAATCAGTATGTGTATTAGCTACCAGAATATCTTGAATATCATCGTCTTGATAGGTTTTAGCAGTTGAAACACCAACGCCACCGCGGTTTTGTTCTTTGTACTCATCTAAATCTAAACGTTTTAAATAGCCATTTGTAGTAACAGTAATGACAACGTCCTTTCTAGGAATCAAATCCTCATTATTAATATCAGAGGCTTCATCTCAATTAATTTGTGTTTTACGATTATCTCCATATGCTTCTTTGATTTCGTTTAACTCTTTTATTATTAGATCAATTAAAGCATTTTTATCGCCCAATATTCTTTGATATTCGCCAATTCTTTCGTGAACTAATGCCAACTCTTCATTCATCTTAGTAATAGCTAATCCAGTTAGTCTGCCGAGTCTCATATCAACAATGGCCTTGGTTTGAATTTCACTTAAATTAAACTTATTACTTAATTCTGTTTGTGCTTCTACATCAGTTTTTGATTTCTTTATAATTTCAATTACACGGTCGATATTTTCAACGCAAATTTTAAGGCCTTCCAAAATATGAGCTCTTGCTAAATCTTTTTCTAAATCAAACTGCAATCTTCTTGTAAGAACATTAATTTGGTGTTTTAAATATACTTCTAAAGCAGTTTTTAAATTAAGTTTTTGCGGTTCATTATTAACTAGAGCTACCATATTAAATGAAAATCTAGTTTGAAATTCTGTTAATTTAAATAATTTATTCAAAATAACTTCTGGGACATATGCCTTCCTAATTTCGATTACAATTCTTATACCATCACGGTTTGATTCATCACGAAAATCGGAAATTCCTTCAATTTTTTTATCCTTAATTAAATGATTTATACTTTCAATTAAGCTTGCTTTATTTTTACCGTATGGAATTTCTGTAATAATAATTTTAGATTTGCCGTTACTCAATTCCTGAATAGTTGCCTTTGAACGTATAGTAACACGGCCAACTCCTGTTTCATAGGCGCGTATTAAACCTTCTTTGTCAAAAATTATCCCCCCAGTTGGAAAATCTGGCCCTTGAATATATTCCATTAATTCACTTATTGTAATATCAGGGTTTTTTGCCAATGCGCAAACACCATCGATAACCTCATTTAAATTATGAGGTGGGATACTTGTTGCCATACCAACAGCAATACCATATGAACCGGAAACTAATAAATTAGGAAATCTAGAAGGCAATACTACTGGTTCTTTTTCTGTTCCATCATAGTTATCAATAAAATCAACAGTATTCTTCTTAATACCATCAACCATAGCGCCTGCAATCCTTGACATCCTTGCTTCTGTATAACGCATAGCCGCAGCAGAATCGCCATCAATAGAACCAAAATTACCATGGCCATCAATTAAAGGATATCTCAAAGAAAAATCTTGAGCCATTCTAACCATTGCTTCATAAACTGAACTATCACCATGAGGGTGATATTTACCCAACACATCCCCAACAATACGAGCAGATTTTTTATGTTGCACATTATGAAACATCCCTAATTCGCTCATACCATATAATATTCTACGATGAACTGGCTTTAGTCCATCCCTTGCATCAGGTAAAGCCCTTGCAACAATAACACTCATTGCATATTCAAGAAACGAACTCTTCATTACCGTTGCAAGATCAGCTGGTCTTAGCCCGTTTACTTCACTATCTAGAATTTGACTTTGGACAACATAGCTTTCATTATTTTGGGGAATATATTCCTCTTCATCATCTATTGTTTCTTTTGGCTCGTCATCAAAAACTCTTTTAATTTCATCGCTAACCGCATAAAAATCATCTATTGTTTCCTCTTTGCTTTTTTCCTGGCTCATTTTTAATTCATCTAGTTTTTTTTCTTCATCATTAAGCATATTTACTCCTATAATATATTACAAAGTAATATATTAATTATATCAAAAAAGACATAAAAATTAAAGGCATAAAAAAACCATAAACTTTTTATGGTTTAAAATTTAAAAGCAATAAAATAAATTTTTTTGCCTTCATTTCTGAATTTTTCTTCATAATCAGTTAATTTATTTTCAATTTGATAATTACAATTATGTAAATCCGACGTATGATAAATTATATCAGCGTTAAATTCCTTTAATTGTTCCAATGCAAATTCATATAACCCATTATTATCAGTCTTAAAATAAACTTTGCCTTCCTTATCAAGAACAGATTTATATTGTTCTAAAAAAGTTTTATAAACTAGTCTCCTCTTAAAATGCCTTTTTTTAGGCCATGGATCAGAAAAAGTTAGCCAAATTGTTTTTACCTTATCGGCAATAATTTCATTAAGTTTAGCAGCATCGCCCACCATTATCTTCATATTTTTTAAAGACTTTTGTTCAATCTTCTTGAGCGCCGATAATGCTGGGGTCGAGTATTTCTCTATACCTATATATTCATTTTCCGGATGACATAGTGCTAATTCTGAAAGCATCTTACCCTTTCCCATACCAATCTCAACAACGGCATCCTTTTTAGGTGTATAAGGGAATTGGTTAATATAAAATTCGCTATTTTCGAGAGTGCTTAATGCGTTTTTATTATGTCTTAATCTCATAGATAAAATTGTATAAAACCTTCTTGCATATTTTTTAAAAAAGATGGTTTTTAGTAACTTTTGTTTATAATTTTTATGATAACTAACTAAGTAAAATTAGTTTCTTATACATATATTAATTATTTAAAAATGAGGATACATGAGCTCTAATAATGAGATTAAGAGTTTTCATGATTTAGCAAAACAAGAAAATATATCAAAATTAGAATCAAGAAAACCTAAGAAACTATATCAAATGGGCCAACTAGTTTCTGTTCAAGCTTTTAAGTATGATGGCACATTATATCGACAATATGAAGGGTGTAAAATCATAGCTAATCTTGATGATTTTGTTGTTGTTTTATTAATGAAAACAAAAGTGCAAGAATCAAATATCAACTGGCTAGTTTCAAAACCTATTTTGTTTTTCTTTGCCAAAAATAAATTTTATAATGCTTCGATAACTCTTAATGATGATAGACCAAACAATATTTATGTTAATTTAGCTAGCCCTTTTTTTATTGAGGATAATATCATTAAATACATTGACTTTGACCTTGATATTAAATGTTACAACGATGATGAGTTTAACGTTATTGACTGAATTGACTTTAAAGAATCGATAACTAAGTTAAATTATCCTTTAAAATTGATTTATCGCATCTATAATGAACTTGATTTTTTAGAAGAACAAAGCAGATTAAAAAGGGGTATTTTTTCTAAAAAACTTATTAATGATATTAAAAAACAATTAATAAATTCCGGGGATATTTAGAATATTTAAGACTAATAAAAATAGAGGTGTTTCCCTCTATTTTCTTTTTATTTTAAGCAATTTCTATTTCGGAAGAAACAACTTCATTACCAATAATAGGAGCACCTTTTTTAACAAATTCAGCACCTTTATATTTAATTATTAAAATAAATTTACCGTCTTTTTCATTAACTTCGTAATCAAGCTTGCTGCTGATTTTTGTTTGATTATTTTTCATGTATGTTGGATTAGAAGGGTTTGCAAGTTGATAGTTTTTTCCGTCTTTATTTCACTCAATACCGCTTGATAATAAAACCTGGTCTGATTCAGTCAAATCTTTTCAATTAGGGTTTTGATTTTTTGGGGTCCAAACAATGGCATGCGAGGTGTATGAATATCATAGATCAATCTTCTTTTGTTTTAAATCTTCTTTTAAAGAATCTTTTTTAGAATATTTATCATTTAGTTTAAACTTACCTTGTGTAGTTTTAATAAAGGCATCAACATCGCTAATTTTTTCATTAGTTTTTGGTACCTTAATTGAAAATTCTAATTTAGAAGTATTAGAAGTATCGGAAATTATGTGATTTCCATCTTTACTGTATGATGCACTTTTATATTCAACAATTACTTCAAAATCAACAGTCTTATTTTTTCCATCAGAATCATCTTTCTCACTCTTTTTGACTATTTTATAGTTAAGCTGCGATTGCAATTCTATTGAATTTCTTTTCTTATTTTCATAGGTTGATTTTTCAGAATTAACAAGTTGTGTATCCTCTAATAAACTAGTATTTTTTATTGTAAATATTACATCAACCCTTTTTTTTCAATTAGGATTCTTACCTTGTTGTGTTACAACTATGTTTTTATCTTTTCTGCCATATCATAATCAAACTTCTTTATTTAATAATTTAGCACCATATTTAGTTTTATTTTCTTCACTAACCTCAAAGATATCTTTTAATTTCTTAATTACTTGATTTTCTTTTTTTGTTTCATCAATAGGAGCACTTGGATTATCGCCTGATTTGTCATCTGGTTTAGGTGTTGGTTGTTGTTTGTTTTTTAATTTAATCTCATTAATTTCATTAATAAATGCATCCTTTATTTGTTTAATTTCTGCATCTGACTTCGCTTGAGCTAATAAATTTCTTGTCTTTGTAACACTTTGCGCTAATAAAACTTTTGTTTCAGCAGTTAAACTTTTATCCTCTTTGATAGTTTTATTAACATTTTCAATTTCTTTTTCTAATAATTGTTTTTCAGAATTAGAGCATGAAACTGCTAAAACAGGAACAATTCCGATACTTGTTAAGGGCAATAATATTTTTAATAAACTCTTCTTCATAATCTTTTCTTCCTTTGCGTGTTTAATTTACATTATCTATACAGTAATTTATAATTAACTAAATTATAATATATAACAATTACATAAACAAATTAAAGCTAAAAAAGACACTTAATATAACACATATGACAAATTATTAAATTAAAATCCCAAAAGACACCATGTTATTGTCTATTGGGATTTTAAATAAAAAGTTATTCAATTTTAATTATTATCATCATTTTCATCATTACCAGACAAATTATCATCCAATGGAACATCATGTTTTGCAAGTTCCTCTGCTAAGTCGTTTTTATATTTATCCTCAGTTATTTTTTTAGCTCCTGAAACTTCATTAAATAAATTATTAAAATCAACTTCTGAATAATCTACTTTTAATTGTTCTTTTGTTTTGCTTAGCCCTTCTGGTAATTTCATATTTTCAGCAATATATTCAATTTCCTCAGCAACGATTGTTTCTTTAATAATAAGAGCATCTTTAATTAACTCTAATAAATCGCGATTCTCTGAAATAATTTTATGTGCTTCGCGTTCTGCTGTAAGAATAATTTTGCGAATTTGTTCATCAATTTCTTGGCCGACCTTGTTTGAAAAGGAAGCGTTTTTCATATAATCACGCCCTAAAAATGGATTTGATGTATCTTCCTCATACTTAATAGGTCCTAAATCAGATAAACCTCATTCAGTAACCATTCTACGTGCAATAGATGTTGCCTTAGCAATATCATCACTAGCACCAGTTGACACATTTTCCTTTCCATAAATAATTGCCTCGGCGACACGGCCACCCATAAATGAAGTAATAATAGCAATTAATTCTGATTTTGAACGATTGTATTTTTCTTCCTCAGGCATCATTAAATTATATCCACCTGCCTGACCACGAGGGATAATGGTAATCTTTTGTACCTTATTGCCGCCTTTCATTTTAATTCCAACAACGGCATGTCCCGCTTCATGATACGCAACTGCTATATTTTCTTTTTCAGAAATTGTTCTTGATTTCTTAGCAGGACCCGACATAACTCTATCAATAGCTTCATCAATTTGTTCTAAAGTAATAAATAGAGTTCTTTCTCTAACACTCAATAATGAAGCCTCATTAATTACATTTTCGAGTTGGGCACCCGAAAATCCAGGAGTTCTTCTAGCCAATTGTGAGAAACTAATTTTAGGATCAACTCTTTTTCCTCTCGCATGTAATATTAGGATTTGTTCTCTTTCTTTAATATCAGGAAGTCCGACAGTAATAGTTCTATCAAAACGACCAGGTCTTAATAAGGCAGGATCAAGAACATCAGTTCTATTAGTTGCTGCCATAATTAAAATTCCACTATTTTCCTTAATGCCGTCCATTTCTACTAGCAATTGGTTAAGAGTTTGTTCTCTTTCATCATTTCCGCCACCAATTCCAGCGCCCCGCGATCTACCTACAGCATCCAATTCATCGATAAATATAATTGCAGGTGCATGTTTTCTTGCTTCTTCAAACATATCTCTAACACGTTTGGCCCCAAGACCAACGAACATTTCCACAAAATTCGAAGCAGAAATAAAGAAGAAAGGCACATTAGCTTCCCCTGCTGTAGCTTTTGCAATTAAGGTTTTACCAGTTCCTGGAGGGCCTCCAAGTAAAATACCTTTAGGGATTCTGGCACCCGCAGCATCATATTTATTAGGATTTTTTAAATAATCAACTAATTCTTTAACTTCTTCCTTAACTTCCTCATTTCCTGCTATATCTGAGAATTTTTTATTTGAATATACTCTTTGTGCTAATGATTTATTACCTATACCAAAATCACCGCCCAATCCTCTTCTTGACATTGATTTTAAGCTAAATACAATAGCAATAATAATAATTCCAAAGAAGATTACATTAATTGCTGGACTTATGTATTTTTCGAAGATGCCAGCCTGTGGAATTGGTGCTGAACTAAATGAGCCAGAAATACCACCACTTGTTGAAGTTATGGCACTAAGAGCTTCATAATATGTTTTAGTATTTGTTCATGAAATTAATGAAGATGGTAATTCCCTTTCTAATAATCCACTTAAGTTAATCGTAAATGAATAAGATGAAAAGGGATAAAATTTTCGACCAAGCAAAAATTGCAATTCATTCTGGGTTCCATTAACTGTAATATTTAAAGTATCAGAATAAGTATTTTCTAATCATTGCGAAACATAAAGACCATCAGTTTGACTTTTTGCTGTTTCTCTTACGACTTTTTCTAAAAAACCTAGATTCTCGTATTTGATTGAAGCAGCACGAATTTGATCAACTGCAATTAAAACAAGAACTATAAAGGCAACAATAGCAATAAAAATCCCAACTATTCCAAATAATCCAATTTTTTTCTTTTCTTTCGGTTGTGGAGAGTTATTTTTATTTCCCATATAAAACTCCTTTCTATAGTAATTTAATATAATTTATTAGCAAAATTATAAAATAAAAATTAATTTTTACAAATTTTTAGAGACGCTTGCTTCTTATAGATAATTACTTCATCATTAATTTTAAAACCTTTAAAATTTTTTTGAGACATAATAAACTTTTTAAATGAATTTAATTTATTTAATGATATTTTAATATCTTTAACATTAGCGTGCAAATATTCAAATAAAATTTCATTAATATAACAATGATCAAAGTTTAGAATTTTATAATTGTAATTAGATTCCCTAAACTTTTTAAATTCATTATTTACAAGATTTTGTTTTTTCTCTAATTCTTTATTCAAGAATTTTAATTTTAGAAATAATTCATCTTTTTGTAAGGAAGAACATTTTTTTAGTCCAATTCTAATTTTATTTCTAGTATATATAGGCAAATTATTTGTATAATCAATAGCATATGGTATCGCAAATTGATTACAGAATGCTAAAATTTCATCTTTATATCACAAATTAATCATCGGTCTAAAAATATTCATGTTATTAATTTTATTTAATGGCATTATTCCATATTGTTTTGGGTGTCTAAAAGTTTGCTTCTGAAATAAGAATGTTTCAAGACAATCATCCTTGTGATGCGCAAGAACTAAATAATTAGCCTTATATTTATCATAAATTTTTTTATAAAATGTATATCTTTGATCACGTGCTATTTTTTGAAAATTACCAACATGATCATTTGATTTTTCTATTGAAAAAATTTCGCATACTATGTTATTTTTATAGCAAAAATCTCGAACTATTTTTTCATCTTTTCACGAGTCCTCACGCTTATTATAATTAACACAAGCAACAATAATTTTTTGATTTTTCATAAGATTGAGCAGCCACATTGAATCGGGTCCACCACTAATGCCAAGGATAAAGGTTTCATCCAATGAAACAAGGTTATTAATAAATTCATTAAAAAATTTTTGTCTTAATTCAATTAACTTATTTTCCATAAATTTTACCTGAATAGTTATTCATAACATAACGAATATCATTACTAATAAATTGAATTAAGGCATCAGATGCTGCATCAATAACTTTTTCAATTACCAATGAATCACTATAACTAAATTTTCCTAAAACAAAGTTAATAGCGTTTTCCTTTCTACCAATCCCCACTTTTAAACGTTTAAAATCTTGGGTGCCTAGATGGTTTATAATGCTCTTAATGCCATTATGGCCTCCTGAAGAGCCTGATTGTCTAATAGTAACTTTGCCAAGTTCGGTATCCATATCATCATAAACGACAATGATATCGTCGATCATTATTTCAAAATAATCGCAAATTGCTTTAATAAATTCGCCACTATTATTCATATATGTCAAGGGTTTAGCTAAAATTATTTCACTATCCTTATAAAAAATTCCATTAAACTTTTTTTCCTTTAGGGGACATTCTAATTTCTCAGCAAGTTTGTCAATAACCATGAAACCTACATTATGTCTTGTTCTTTCGTACTCAACACCTGGGTTTCCCAATCCAACAATTAATTTCATAATTTCTCCTTAATAATTAAAAATTAAAACAAAATATTTGTTATTTATGATTTTTCATTCATAGATATTGAATATTAGTAATTCTTTTAGAATCATCATCATTTGCAATACCAAATTCTAGCGCACTTTTTTCACCTATAATAACACTATATTGCTTTGCTCTTGTTATTGCTGTATATATTAATTTTTTACTTAATAATTTTTTGGCTTCTGAGAATAAAATTACAATTACGGCCTTGCACTCACTACCTTGATATTTGTGAACACTTGTACAATAGGCTGAATAGGTATTTTCAAAGAAATAGGCTCTTGGCAAGGTAACAACTTTATCATCACTATCAAATTCAATGGAAATGTGTGATAAAATAGGTTCCTTTTTTGTTGTTGATTTAGCATATATAAATTTCGAAATATAACCTATTTCACCATTAAAAACCTTCAATTTAGAATCATTAACTAGGTTGATAATTTTATCATTAATTGCTAATGTTCTTTCACGATATTTAGCGACTTCAGGTTTTTCTTTATTTCTAAAATAACTAATAAGAGCCTCATTAACTTCATCAATACCAGTTTCATAACGATATATTGGGCTAAGAATAGCTATGTCTTTTTTTGTATAGCCTTGAGCTAATAATTCTTCAATCTTCTTAATTAATTTATTTTTAAGTTCAAGGCGATTTGTTGGATAAAATTCAGAATTTTTTGATTCAAAATCCGGAAATACCCCTTCATTTATTTTTAAAGCATCTTTAACAATATCAAAGTTTCCAGATTGACGATATATATTAGTTAAAATAATAGTTTTAAAAATATTATTCTCAATAAAATCTTTAATTAAGTAGCCACTGCCAATGGCCGGCAATTGATCCTTGTCACCAACTAAGATAATTTTAGTTAATGTATATTTTGATATACCTTTTAAAAGATTATAAAATAAATCCAATGACACCATTGAAAACTCATCAATAATTAAAATACTAATATCAGAGGTTGAATCTTCATTAGTAAAAAATCTGTTACTTTCTTGATCTCAACGCAAAAAACTATGAATTGTTTGGGCCTTCATATTTTCTTGCTTTATATTAATATTAATTGTTGCTCGACCAGTCGGAGTTAAAATTGCTATATCGTTATGATCATATTTTCTAGCTAATTGGTCAATAATTTCATTAGTTATTAATGTTTTACCAGTCCCAGGATTGCCAGTAATTAATACTAAATTCTCAGTTAAAGCCGATCTAATAGCTGTGACTTGTTGTGCATCAAAAATCGATGGAATATTTAAAATGTTAGGCTCTTCGTAATTTGATTTCTTTAATATATATGAAAGACGCTTTACAACATATTCTTCTTTATAAATTGTATCGCGAGTAGTATAGTACTCACCATCAATGTATTTTAAAGAAATAAGCAATCTTTTTTCTAATAATTGGGCAACTGTCTCATCAAAATGTTTCTTAATACTATTAAAAATTTCATTATTAAAAATAATACATAGGGTTTTATAAAATTTATCTACTTTAATTAACGTATTACCAGAATTAAAAAAATATTCTTCTACAAATGCATATAAATAAGTTGCGTTTTTTTGAACTAGCGATGTAGGATTAAATTCAATTGCAATCTTATCAATATCAGATATCTTAATATTTTCATATTCTTCAAGGTCAAAATAAAAATCGTATAAATTATCAAAATACTCATCTAAAAAACTTTTAAGGCTACTAAATTTCTTTAAAATTAACCTGCTTGTTGCCTTTGAAACATTAATCTTAAAAAGGTGTGATATATCAATTAAATATTGAAAGTTATTTTTTATTATTTCCACAAGTCTTTTTCAATCTTCCGCAGTAATACCAAATGTTTGGCCATAAAGCTTTTTATCGTCATAAATTTTTTGAAAAACATCTTCTCCTAAATCTCTTATCAATGTATTAAACTTAACATTTTTTAATTCATTAAATAGCTCTAATTTAAAAACTTGACTTAAATATTCATTTTTTTCCTCAATTAGAAGCTCAGATGTAACTTTTTTAAAAGGGATTTGGGAATCGATCAAATAACTATCATTATATTTTGAAAGGTTATTTTTAATTACGCTTATTTCATATTTTTTTTCGTGAATTTCAATTTTTAATTCGTCAAATAAATGATCATAAAAAGTTATGGTTATTGAATTATAGGAATTTAAGATTATGGGATTTTTTTTATCATTTTCTAAAACTTTAAAAGCCACAATTGCTGTACGCTGATCTCTTGATCTCCATAACACTTTTTCAAATGTTCCAGTTACTATAAAATTCTGTTTAAGCATATCTTTTTAATTGTAGCACAATCATACTTTTTTATGACCTATTTAAGGATATGCAAATTAAAGTTAATAACAACCATACTTTATTAAAAAAGTATAAAATTATTGATAGTTTAATTCAGGGAGTTTAAAATATGATTGATCTAAAATATCTTTTAAAAAATAAGGAAGAAGTAATTAAAAAACTTGCTAACAGAAATTTTGACCATTTAGCACTTGATAAAATTTATGAACTTGGTGACAAAAGAAATTCATTGATTCATAATTTAGAAGGTCTTCAGGCCAAAAGAAATAAACTAAGCGAAGAAATAGGAATCAAAAAAAGAAATAACCAAGATTATAACTTGCTAATGCTAGAAGTAAATGAAGCCAAAAAACAAATTGAATCAATCGAATCTGAAACAAATCAAATTGTCAAAGAAGTAAATAAGTTATTATTACAAATACCTAATATCCCGTATGATGACGTGCCAATAGGTTTAAGCGATGAGGATAATGTTTGCATTGGCGAATATGCTAACCTTGGACGTGGATTAGTTAAAAATGTCTTGCCGCATTATGAAATCGCAACTAAACTTGATATTGTGGATTTCCAAAGAGCCGTTAAACTTTCAAAATCACGCTTTGCACTTTATAAAAACGATGGGGCTAGATTAATTAGGGCGCTTGAAAATTTCATGTTAGATACACATATAAAAAATGGATATAAAGAAATTATGCCAATGCACCTAGTTAATTCAAATATGCTTTATGGCACAGGACAACTCCCAAAATTTGGCGAAGATCTTTTTAAGGTCGAAAATAGTGACTTATGACTGATACCAACTGCCGAGGTTCCAGTCACCAATTTGCATTACGATGAAATATTAAATCTTGAAAATCCTATCAAATATGTCGCGTATACTAAATGCTTTAGATCTGAAGCTGGGAGTGGTGGAAAAGATACAAAAGGCTTAATTAGACAACACGAATTTCACAAAGTTGAACTAGTTAAATTTGTTAAACAAGAAGATGGCTTATTGGAATGACAAAAAACGGTCAATGATGCAAAAAGCATTTTAGAATTACTAGAAATACCTTTTAGAGAGCTTATATTATCAACAGGTGATACGGGATTTGGGTCAGCTAAAACAATTGACCTTGAGTTGTGAATTCCTTCTGAGCAAAGATATCGCGAAACTAGTTCAATTTCAATTTATAAGGATTTTCAAGCAATTAGAGCAAAAATTAGATATAGAACTAAAGAGGGAAAAACTAAATATGCATACACAATAAACGGTTCTGGTTTGGCCATTGATAGAGTTGTTGCTGCTATCTTAGAAAATTATCAAAATGAAGACGGTTCGATAACTGTTCCAAAAGTTTTAGTTCCATATATGAATAAAGAAATAATAAGATAAATAACGTTTAATATTTTGAACAAATAAATGTTATTAAGAAATCAAATTATAAATTCTTTATTATCCTAAAAACGGGGAAGAATAAATATGCAACCAGAGAAAAACGAAAATATTCAAAATGAAAATGTGTTATATGAGGAATCAAAAAATTTGTTAAAAAAACTTAATGAGCCGTTAAATTCCTATGAAGATTTCACTAAAATTTTCTCGATTGAGGAAATAAGTAAGAAACAACATGACGATTTTTGCAAACTATATGACGGGGAAGAAGAATATAACCAAGAATGAGGCCACACATTTTTCTGCTATTACTACTATCTTAGTAAACATAAAATTATTGACTCAATAAAAAGAGATTTCTTCCTAACAAAGTCAGAATCAGAAGAAAAATTATATAGTTTAACTACCTTAGAAATTCTTGACAAATTGCCAAATATGATTCTTTTTTTGGATAGAAAAATTCTTGCTAATAAATATATTTGACTAGACACTAAAATAGGCGAAATTCTATACTCAATGTATGGTGAAACAACATTTGGTTTTTTAGATAAATATTTTGAAACAAATGAAAGAATTACATTTAACCCTTTTTCATACATCATAAATCAAGAAATTTCTAAGCAACTAAAAAAGTTGAGAAATACATATAAACTCGACAAAAAAATATGATCTAAATAGATAGATTAAAAAAATTGTTTAAATTAAAACCGCATGCCTAACGCTGCGGTTTTTTATTAATAAAAATAACTTTTAGAACTCATGTGAAGTAATATTTAAACTATCCACAACAATAAATTTATCACCTTTTTTAGCGCCATATTCCTCTAAAACTTGACGTCCAGCATCGTGATTATATTTTATTAAAGATCTTACAGCTTCTGAATGCTTTTCACAAAATACGCCCGCAGTTACTCCATAACTCCATACAAGTTTGTCGTCACTTACAACACCAATAATATGAGCATTAGGACGATACTTAGCTACCTCTTTTAATAATTTACCACTATGTGATAAAACAATAGCAAACTTATAATCGCCAGGTTGCAATATTGATGCTACTTCATAAGCAATTAGCATTCTTGAATTTTGATCATTAGCAACCTTTTGAATTTGTTTCTCATAGAATAATTCAGTAAAATATTCTTTTTCAGCTCTCTTCGCTATTTTGGCCATTGTTTTAACAGCTTCAACTGGATATTTTCCAGATGCGGATTCACCAGAAAGCATAGTTGCATCAGCACCTAATTCAACAGCGTAATAAACATCAGTAACTTCTGCTCTTGTTGGTAAAGGATTATTTTCCATTGAGTCAAGCATTTGTGTTGCAACGATAACATTCTTTCCTTGAATTCTTGCTGCACGAATAATTTTCTTTTCTCAATATGGAACGTCATAATAAGGTATTTCTAAACCTAAATCACCTCTAGCAATCATAATTCCATCAGATGCTCTAATTATTTCGTCAATATTGTTAATTGCCATTTGAGATTCAATCTTTGAAATTATTTGAATATGTTGTCCGTTATGCTCATCAAGAATTTTTCTTATTTGATTAACCTGTGCTGCATTATTAACAAATGATGCTGCTATATAGTCAACTTTATATTGAGTTCCTCAAATAATATCATTAATATCTTTTTCTGATAAAAATGGTAGAGAGAAATTAACGCCCGGAATATTAACTCTTTTATTTGTTTTTAATTTATGAGAATTTATAGTTTCAACAATAACTTCATTAGGTTTTACTTCTTTAACAATAGTTACCAATTTACCATCATCAATCAATACCTTATTACCTTCATTAACATCTAGGTCCATACGATATGAAACGGTAATAGTATTCTCATCTCCAATTAAATTTTCATATGATTTTTTATCTGTTCTAATAGTTAATTTATGTTTAGCAGGAATTAAGCAAACGCCATCTTGCATCTTACCAATTCTGATTTCTGGCCCTTTTGTATCCAACATCAATGAAATTGGTCTATCTATTTCTTTTGATATTTGTCTAGCAATGTCAAACTTTCTTTTATGATCGTCAATTGTACCATGTGAAAAATTTGCTCTAATGGTTGTAACACCAGCTTCAATTAAAGCTTTCATTGTTTCATAACTTTCACTTGAAGGTCCGACTGTAGCGACTATCTTAGTTCTTAGTTCATTAAATTTCATGTTATGCCTTTCGAAATTTTTTATATAATAAAATTTTACTCTTTATTTAAAACTTGTTTTTTTAAATAATGATAAAAATACCAAAATTACTTTCCTTTAAAGATTTTTTAATTTTACATTAGTTAAGATTTGACTGCAATAATAAATTAGCAAGATAAAAAATTATTTTTCTACTAATTTTAAGGGGCAAAATATATAAGGTAGATAAAAATCTACACAAAGATGGGAACAAACAAATAAGATTCAATTATTAACTTTTTGAAACAACAAAAAACTTATATGCTAAAATCAATTTTGTTTCTATATCTAAAGAATCTTTCTTTGCTAAAAACATATTTTTACAATAAAAATTGCACTAAAAAAACAATATATTTTAATTTTATAAATACAACTATAGTTTAAAAAAATATTTAAAAAACGAAATTTAAAAAATTAGTAATAACATATTAGGTTCTTTTTTACTTTATATTATTTAAAAATTAAAATAAATAAATCTATCTTTAAGAAGCATCAAAAATTTTTTGCACTATATATAGTAACGTCTATCATTTGATCTTAGTAGTTTTACTGATGATGTAGCATTCTTTAAAAGTTTATTTACTACCTAAAAATCAAAAATGTATGAGGATTTATAGTCTTGGCGCCTTTGATAATGCAATTAAAAATAAGCATTCAACACGGTTAATTGCAAAATATAAATCATTTTTATATGACATAGTTCAATGTAAAGAAGCAATTTAATTGTCAAAATTCCCCTTTATTAATTTTTTGTAATCATAATTTTTAAAAACTCATCTAAACTTTAAAAACTAATTATCATTATATAGTTTATGAAGCGTTGCGTTGTTTTCCTTTTAAAAGATGACTATTTGTAATTTCTTAATATCATAATATTAAATTGTTATAAAATTATTTAAGAATTAAAATAAATTTATATTTTAGGAAAAATTTATGGAAATTGGTTTTGATAATAACAAATATATTAATCTTCAATCTGATGAAATTAGGAAGAGAATTGATAAGTTTGGCAATAAATTATATGTTGAATTTGGTGGAAAACTATTCAATGACTTTCATGCCACAAGAGTTTTGCCAGGATTTAAACATGATGCAAAATTACAAATGCTGTTAAAACTTAAAGACGAAGTTGAAATAATGTTAGTGATTTCTGCCCAGGATATAAAAAACAGAAAAATAAGGTCTGACATTAATATTACATATGAAGAGGATATTTTTAGAATTATTAATAAATTTAAAAAATATGACCTTGAGGTTAAAAATGTTGTAATAACACAATATGAAGATTCTATTCAAATCAAGTCCTTTATTCATAGGCTAACTAAACGAAGGATTAATGTTGTTAAGCAATATCATATAAAAAACTATCCCCACGACATTGAACATATTGTATCTGAAAGCGGTTTTGGCAAAAATGATTACGCTATTACTAAAAAAAGAATCATTGTCGTAACGGCGCCAGGACCGGGATCTGGAAAATTAAGTGCAATACTTTCACAACTATATCACGACAATAAGAATAATATAAAATCTGGCTATGCTAAGTTTGAAACTTTTCCCATTTGAAATCTACAAGTAAATCATCCTACCAACCTAGCATATGAAGCGGCTACAGTTGATTTAAATGATATAAATATGGTCGACTCATTTCATTGGAACGCATATAAAATCAGGGCGACAAATTACAATCGAGATCTTGAAGCATTTCCAATATTAAATAATTTACTAACAAAAATATACAATACATCACTGTACAAATCGCCAACAGATATGGGTGTTAATATGGCAGGATTTTGTATTACCAACGATCAAGCAGTTACCATAGCCTCTCAAAAAGAAATAGTATGTAGGTATTATCAAACCAAAGTAAATTACCAACAAGATAAATGTCCAAAAGTCTATCTAAATAGATTAAATAAAATAATTAAAAATAACAATATTGACCCTAATATTATAGGATCAATAAAATTTGCAAATGAATACACCAATAAAAATAATGTAGTTTGCTCAGCTATTGAAATAAATTCTGGTCATGTTTTGTTAGGGAAGGAATCTAAATTATTAAATTCTAATAGTGCTGTAGTTCTAAATGCCTTAAAGTACTTTGCAAAAATTGATTCAACAATTGACGTTCTAAATCCTGATGTCATAGAATTAGTTAAGGATTTAAAACAAAACTTACATTACAATCATCTATCACTTGATGTTAAAGAAACGCTTATGGCCCTTTCAATTAGTGCGCTAACATCTAAAATAGCTAAAAAAGCATATGATCAAATTAATAAACTTGCTGGTTTATATTTACATAGGACCACAATATCAAGCGAATCTGATAAAGAAATTTTAAAAAGTATGGATATATATTTAACCGAACAAGTTGAAGTAATAAAACATTAAGGAGAAATTATGAAATTTAATCGTATATTTTTTATTGTAACAGATGGTTTAGGAATTGGACCTGAGCCTCGTCAAGAAGAATTTGGTGACAAAGGTGCAAATAGCTTATTGCATGCCTCTGAAGCCTTACCGCTAGAAATTCCAACATGAAAATCATTAGGTGTTACCGAAGTAGCCAAAATTGCAGGACATAATCAAAAAGTAAAAAAACCGCTTGCATATGTTGCAAAAATACATGAAATATCAAATGGAAAAGATACTCTAACCGGGCACTGAGAAATGATGGGAATTTATACAGAAGTTCCAAACCCTCAATTTACTCAAAAAGGCTTCCCTGATGATTTGGTAGCTGAACTATCAAAAGCATTTGATGGAAGAAAAATTATTGGTAATAGAAACGCTTCTGGTACAGTTATTTTAGCTGAACTTGGTCATCAACATATGGAAAAAGGAGATATGATTATTTATACTTCTCCTGACTCGACTTTGCAAATCATTGGCGATGAAAAAACATTAGGTGTTGAAAAACTTACCGAATATGCAAAAAGAGCAAGAAAAATTTGTTCCTCAAAACCAGAATGGAATGTAGCAAGAGTTATATCGAGACCCTTCGTTTATGAAAACGGAAAATTTACAAGAACATTCAACAGACACGACTTTGCAAACAAACCAACAGGGCACATTATTCTTGAGGACTTACAAAAAAAGGGTATTGAGGTTATTGCAATCGGAAAAATTAACGACATTTTTAGTGGTGTTGGTATTGATAAAGTGTACGGCCCTGCTTCTGATGATGAAAATATGGACATTGCTATCAATATCGCTGCATCTTCATCAAAGAATCAATTTATATTTGTGAACTTAGTCCAATTTGATAGCCACTATGGGCACCGAGAAGATCCAATTGGATATAGTCAAAATGTTTCAAGATTAGATATTAAACTAGCAAAACTAATTAATGCTATGAAAAAAGATGACTTATTAATTATGACTTCTGATCATGGCAATGACCCAACCTTTGGACCAGACCATACTAGAGAAGCTCTACCTTTAACAGTTTATTCAAAATCATTCATGCATCCGAAAGTTTTAGGGTCACTAAGAGGATTAGGAACAGCTGGTAATATTGTTGCTAGAAACTTTGATATTCCTACTGTAGCAACCGGCGATGATATTTTTGATGATTTAATATAACAGCCTATCTGGCTGTTTTTATTTATAAATAAAAATACAAAAATAAAAAAAACTATAAAATTATAAATTGTGAAAAAACTAGAAAAAATTACAACTCAAAAAGAGAATTTTGCAAAGTGGTATACCGATGTCATACAAAATGGTGACTTAATGGCTTATGGCTCTTCGAAAGGTTCGATTATATTCAAACCATTATCATTTGGAATTTGAGATAATATTCGCCTTATCCTTGACAAAAAATTTAAGACCTTGGGTGTTCAAAATGTCAATCTACCTCTTTTGATTCCAGAAAGTTTATTAGCAAAGGAAAAAAATCATATTGCAGGTTTCAATCCAGAATTAGCAACAATCACTGAAGTTGGCGGAAAGAAACTTAATGAAAAATTCTATATAAGACCAACAAGTGAAGTTTTATTCGGCGATTTTTTTAAAAACGAGGTTGAATCATACAATGATTTACCTTTAATTTACAATCAATGAGTCAATGTCCTTAGATGGGAAAAAACAACAAATCCTTTTTTGAGAACAAGAGAATTTTTATGACAGGAAGGTCATACACTACACTCTAATTCACAAGAAGCACAGGAACTAACTAAGAAAATGTTAGATGTATACACCAACTTTATTGAAGAATATCTAGCAATACCTGTTGTTAAGGGACAAAAAACCGAGCATGAAAAATTTGCCGGCGCCAATTATACTTTTACTGTTGAAGCAATGATGAAGGATGGCAAAGCATTACAAGCTGGAACAAGTCATTATTTGGGCCAAAATTTCACAAAAGCATTTGATATCACATTCAAAAATAAGGAAAACAAACTCGAAAATGCTTATGGAACATCATGAGGTGTTTCGACAAGATTGCTAGGCGCGTTAATAATGACTCATGGCGATGATAGAGGGATTATTATTCCACCTAAAATTGCTCAAATAAAAGTCGACATTCTTGAATTATTTGCCTCGAAAGATCCAAGAGTAGCACGTGTTGCTGAACAAATTCATGAAAAACTAAATGAATTAAATATAGAATCAAAAATAGATAAAACTAATAAAAGTGCAGGGTATAAGGCTGCCAATTCCGAAATTCATGGTACACCTTTAAGAATTGAAATAGGTCCTCGAGATCTAAACGAAAATAAGGTTACACTTGTCAGAAGAGATACACTCGAAAAGATTAGTGTCTTTATTGATGAGGCAATAAATAAAACTCAAATGTTATTGGTAGATATACAAAATAACCTATTAAGTGAAGCAAAAAAGAGATTAACTAACAATATAAGAATAGCTTCTAACTATACAGAATTCAAGAAACTGATTGAAGATGGGTACTGAGTTATAACTAAATTTAATGGCAACGGCGATGATGAAGATAAAATCAAGGAAGAAACCGGAGCTTCAACACGTTGCATACCTTTTAATGTCAATATATTGCCAGAGTATGAAAATTGTTTCTATACAAACAAAAAAACTGATAAAGTTGTTATTTTTGCTAGAGCATACTAAATGAACGGAGATTAAATATGTACAAGAAATTACTACAAAACGAATTAAACGACGATCACTTGACAGGCAAAGCGATTTTGGCTTTTAGAGCGGTTTGATGTCCACCATGCCAAATGATAGGCCCAGAAATCCAACGTTTAGGCACAGAAAATGAAGGAATTAATGTTTTTGACTTTGATATTGATCAAAATCGTGATTTTGCACGTGAAATGAACGTATCAAGCATACCTTCATTGTTCTTCTATGTTGATGGAAAATTAATTAATACTTCACAAGGATATATGCCTGCTGAAGAATTAATTAAAAAATTTAACAACTAAATAAAATATGATTAATTTTAAACCAAAAGCCTATTTTACAGACTTAGATGGTACATTATTAGATTTACCTAAAACAAAAGAAGGACTAAGTAAAGAAAATTTTGAAATAGTTAAAAGCAAAAACGACTCGGGAATACCTTTCATCATTGCCACTGGACGTTACGCATCAGATTTTGTTCTTAATTTAGCTAAACAAACAAATTCGCCATATGTAATATGTCAAAATGGTGGTTTGATTGTTGATTCAAATGGTGAAACCATATTAAAAAACGAAATTCAAAAAGACACTGTAATGTCTATTGTTGAAATTCTAAAAGAAAAAAAATTATTTTTCATTTTCAATAGTGGTAACACAATCTACGGTACATCCTCTAAACTAAAGTTATTCAGACCTTGAATTAAAAATTTAATTCAAAAAACTTATGATGATATTCCTCATATTACTAATGCCACAAAAATCATTACCTTTGGCGGAAGCAGAAAATATATAAGAATGTTAGCGGAAGAATTAGCCAAGAAATTCAGAAACCTTTCACTTCATATTGTTTCAAAGGGTTATGCGATTGAAATTAATGACATAAACGCAGGAAAAGGAAAAGCAATAGATTATGTCTGCAGACTTCTTGATATTAATCCAATTGAAACTGTACATTTTGGAGACTCAGGTAATGACACTTCAACAATCCCTTATGTAGGGGCATTTATCGCTATGAATAATGCGTTAAAAAACATTAAAATTCAAGCCAAATGAGTAGCTGGCTCTTATAAAAAATCTGGGGTTGCTAAGGCTGTAAAAAAGATCGAAGGTAATAATAACTAATTTTATATTTATTAATAAAAACAAAAATAAGGTACAACCTTTTTTAATGGGTTGTACCTTATTTTTTTGATTGTTTCTAGCAAACTAATACAATGGTGATATTAAATCCTATAATTTTAAGCAATACTTTTAATAAAATCCTCAAAATCTAAATTGTAATGATTTGTTAAATCTAAAATTTTATCTTCAAAATAAATTTCAAGACTGTTTTGTGATTCAAGAAGAGTTTTATCTGTATCGATATCTTTTATAAATGTTTGAAGATAATAATTTGTTATTTCTTTTGTTTTAGTTTCAATATTTAAATCCTTAAATGCATTAGACAAATCATTTTTAAAATTATTCACTAATTCATCAATTTTTCCAAGCAAATCAATTCTAGTTTTTACGGTTTGATAATTAGCATCAGTCGAAAGGAATTTATCTAATAAAATATTAACAACATCATGATATGAATTTATTTCGATTGGATATAATAAAAACTTTTCATAATATTCTTTACCAAGGCTACCGTTTTTAACCTTGTCCTTATAAACGTCTATTAATTTATTGGCAGATAATAAAAAGTCAATCAATTGTTTATTAAATGTTTCCTTTTTTCCCCATCACAAATCATGTAAATCATAAAATTTTTGCAATTTAGTCATATCAATATTTAAATTGTCATCATATAAACCATATCTTTGTATTCTTAACTCTAGTTGTAAATCTGAAAACGCTTTTCCTAGTTCATCAAAAAACATTGTTTGAGGTGCATATGGTTTTTGATATTTTTCTTCGATATTTTTTTGGGAAGTTAAAGGATCATTAAAGTCATAAATGTAATTGCTTCTATTAAAATGGGTATATAAAAGTGTTAAAAATCTTTTTAATAAAGGTGTATCAAGATTTTTAACTAATTGTCTGTTAATAATAAATTTTTCATAATTTCAATAAAGTCCTTTGTCGTTATAATCCTTTTCTAGAACTTTTTTTAATTTATCATTAAAAACAAAAACATTTTTAAGTTCGTTAGGATAAAGTGGGGATGGGTCATATGGATTATAAAAGTGCTGGCTGATTTGTTGTCTGACACTTTGCTCATATCTTTCTATAAATGCTTCGGTATTATAATAATGTCTCAATCCCGCTTTTTTAACTTCTTCAACATCTTTTAGATAAATTGGCAATATTTGATTCTTAAAAATATTATTTAAGTATTCTGCCTTATAATAGCCGTCTGAGATTTTGAATTTTTCATCATTAAATTCTGAATTATCATTAAGAAACTTGCTAAATCTATAGTCACTTTGGTAGTAATCTTTATATTTTTCTTTAAAGTAATTATATTGTTCATTAAGTTCCTTAACATCGTAATTAAGAGCAAAAAATTTTAAGGTTGGTTTATCCTCGCCTTTGTACTTATATTTTAGTAGAATGTATAATTCAGCACTAGGATCGTTAATAATATATTTTTCGTCTTTTAATTGTTTAATGAAATTTTTATCAACAACCTTGATCTCGTTATATTCTAACTCATCCTTATTTGTTATTTTTAAAACCTTAGTATTATCTTTTAAATCTTTAAATAATTCTGGTTGAAATGGAACTTCTTCTTTTAAAACCACACTATTTTGTCTATCCATTGAAGGTTTAGTTTCTTTCGCTGGTAGCACAGTTTCTTTCTTCATTTGATAGGATTGACCTATCCTAATTCCGCCTAGCAAAGCGCCAACAACAACGCCCGTTCCAAAAATAAGCGGAAGTGCAATAGCTAATGCTTTCCTTTTTCTATTTTTTCTTTCTTCTTGCGAAACATTTCCATCTTGCATATATATTCTCCTTTTCATTTTATTAGCAATTTATATTAATATTTGATATTCGAAAATAAAATAACGCTTATTTTTTAAACGAATCTGCAAACTTATTCTTTTATTTACTAATGGATTTTTCTATCTAGTTTTTACCGATAGATATGCGAAAATTTTAAATTATTTTTTATGCTTTTTGAAAAAAAAAAAAAATAGCGAAAATATAAAAAATAAAATTTTTAAACCTTAAAACTATGCTTTTAAACTTTTTTTAAAATTTAATTCTTGTTTTTTGCATTTTTATAATTTTTCTCTTGTGTAAAATTCTTTTAAATTTTTAAAAAATTCGATTTTTTCCATAATTAATTCCTTTTAATAACAAAAATCTAGACATTAATTTGTCTAGATTTTTAAACTGTATACATCAATATAGGTTTATTTTTTATAAAAAAATTAATATCAAAGTTATTGCAAAAAACATTTTTGCTAAAAAACTATTTAAAGCAGCAAAAATTATAATGTCTTATTTTAAAAATCCACATTCATACTACACATCATTATTTTCTTCTACATTTTTTGCACTAGCATTTTTTTATATCAATATTTCTTTTTATACCAATAGTAATGTTCTATCACAAATATAAGAATCCTGGCAATTGCAAAAAGTGGTAATATAAATAAAGGTAGCATAAAAGCGTCTCATTAGCTGGTCACAACCCAAATATAATATTTTTTTCATTAAAACAATTGTTTATGCCATTTTTTAAAATTATTTTGACCAATAACAAATTCTTTATTCTGCTCAATATTTATCATTAACCACCCACTAATATATTGATTATCTATAAAAATAAATCAATGATAAGGCTAAAAACTTCTTGATTTTTTAGTTTTTGAATTTGCTTGCACTACTAAAATAACTTACAAACTTATTAATATTTTGAATTATTCTTATTCTTTTTTAAAAAACATAAATCAATTTTTTTATATTTTCCAACCTAAATCGTAATGCGTCAATAAATTACTATTTTTATTTTGCCTACGGAAATAATCGTATGTTGTTGCTCCACCTACAAAAGCGGCTACAAGGTATTCATTTCCTTTAACTTCTTGATGAGTTCTTGCATTATCTAATAAAGCAGCAACGGAAAAAATTCCATCTTTACTTGGATTTTCCTTAAATTTTGCAAAGCCAAATCCTGCAATGGTATCTACAGTTGCATATAAATCCTCTATGCTCGTAAGTTTTTTATCTTTTTTAGCTAAACTAATTGCCTGATCAATTAAATTATAGTAATTGTCTAGCGGAAATTGATTTCATTTATGATTTTGAACATAACTGTCATTATATAAATTTGGTTTTCATTGCGTAGCGGCGCTGAATATATCTTTAGTGTCCTGCTGATTAAAATATCCAGTTTGATCGTTGCTAATTTGCACTCACATATGTGCAAATTGCGCTAGTGTTCTATCCGAACTATTTGATTCTGTATATGTATAATTATTTTGATACCTTGTTTCGCCGTTATTTTTAAATCCTTTAATAAAATCCTTTTCTTTAAATTTATTAATTAAATTAATATATTTAGGATTTAAAGATTTTTTTGCTTTACTAATAAGAATTTCGCCTATGAACTCAAGTGAATTGAGCACACTGTAAAGACGCTTTGATTCATAGTATCTGCTAAAAATAAATTCACGTTCAATTTGTTCTTCTTGTTGTACATTAGAAGCTCTTTCAATCTTTTGTTTAAATTCCTTTATATATTGTTCTTCAGGAGCATTAAGAATTTGCTTCTTATTTTTTTCTGGATCAGAATTGCTTGTTTTTAACTGTTTTAATCTAGTTTCAACCCTTTGTACAATTAATTCTTTTCTAGCATTTGATATAATATTTTCTAATTTAGTTAAGGAATCAGCATCATCTAACATACCGTTATATTTTGATTTTGAATCATTACTTTTTAGTTTACTAATCATTGTTTTTAAATCACTTAGTTTTCTTTGATATGATCTTAGCTCAGGAATAATAACATTTTCAATTGTATTTTTATCAGGAGCTAATTGAACTCTTTGGTTAAAAATATTTAATACTGATTTAGGTATTCCGCTTTTATCAATTATTAAATAATCAATATATCCATGATATAAAGGAATTGTATAATCATTAAATTTCTTTAACTCCGCTGCACTATTAAATGTTCTTGCATCATTAACTAACTCTTCATATCGTTTAATTCCATTAAGAACATTTTTGCTTAGTAAGCCCTTGTTGTCTCTTATATATTTTTCAAGATTCTCAGAACTACTTCAAAATCTCGTCAACTCTCTTTTATACTCTCGAAGATCATTTCTAATTTCTTCTAGCTGTGCTGCATCGCCTGCAGATGCAATCTTTTTAATATAAGCTTTTTCTACTAATAAATCGGTTTTAAATGAATCTTTTAGCAATCTAACCACTTCATTTGCCTTTTCTACAAATTGATTTAATTTATCAATATCATTTTCTTTTGTTATACCCAACTTATCCTTATAAGATTCACGAAGCTTAGACAATTCTTCATTAACTTGTTGACTATGAACTAATTCATTACCGCTTCCAACATCAGATGATTGTAAATCCTCAATTCTATTAATCTTTTCTAAAACCTGGTCAAATTTGTTTATTTTAGCAAGTAATAATCTTAATTTTTCTGATGTATCAGCTTTTGAAAATTCTTCATTTCAAACGGATGTTTTGGTTGCTACATCAATATTTTGAATTTTAGTCTTAATATTATTAACCAATTCATTGAGATTATTTAGTTTGCTTTCCAATGCTTGCACTTCTTGATGATTATTAATTTTAGTACTTATTTTTGTAAAACTATTAACCAAAATATTCTTTAAGTTATTCTTTGAATTCAAGGAGTTTGCTTGATTATGGTTATCATTAGGTAAAGCTAATTTATCAATGAAATTATTGTAATTCGCCTTAACTGCTTCAATATAAATTAAAGCAACTTGTTGCATCCTATTTTCGTCTGGAAAGCCATTTATAGCATCGATTCTTGCTATAAACACTTTTTTGGAATCACCTAAATGTTTGAAAGTGTTAATATGATTTTTAGCTAATACTTTCATTGTTAGCAATAATTGTTTTTCCAATTCAATAACCGTATGGTCAGAAGATTTAGGGTGAGTTCTATTAAATCTTGCTGCAAGATTCGTTTTATTTTGTGCTTCAAAATATTTTTCTAACACTTGCTTATAATAAGCAACTTTTTGACTTCAATCATCTGGAAAAGCAGTCTTTACTTGGAGTATAGTTGTTGCTTTATTTAATTCAGTTTTGATTGCTTGTTTTGCAAATGCATTATTTTCACTATATTGCAGTAAATCAACTTGCAGAGCCTTTTTGTTAATCTCATCATTAAGTTCGCTTAATTCAATTGCTTTATTTATAAATTGATCAATTGTATTTAAATTATCAACACCTACACTTAATACATTAATTGAATGTTGCGCCTCACTACTATTCTTATTTGGATAAGGAATATTATTAATAATTAATTTTAATTTACTCTTAAATTCAGATTTAATTTCATTTATCAAAGAGTTAGCTTCATCACCATCTTGGATAGCGTCAAGTTTTTTATTATATTGATCAAACCTTGTAGCATCTTTGTTATTAAGATTTTTATAGGCTTCAACTAACTCCTTAGATTCGTCATACTTAATTTTAAAATCATTAATTCGAACTATTATGTTTTGCATTGTTTGGATATCTAAAGCATTTGAAATTGTTTTATTAAATGTCGTTTTGTTACTATCCTTAGCAAATAAAGAAAGAATGTCTTTGGCAGTTTTCACTTTTTCATTAAATTGCTTAGCTTCATTTGTTAACCTAGTTATTTCAGCATGATAATTTAAATAATTTATTCCTGCTTGTCTAAGTAAGATTATATATTTATTTTGTTGATTGGTATTCAGAAAAATCAATTGCTTTACTTGTGCAATTGCTTTTGCTCTTGCAATTTCAACTTCAATTTCATTTGCCAGTTGCGACGAAGTATCTGCTTCTTGCAATTTATCTAATCTTGTTTCAAAATCTCTAAGCTTAATTTCTTCTTTCTCATTTAGTGACTTATATTCGTTAAGTTTTAAAGTAGCATTGCTAAATTGATTTCTAAATTGTTCTATCTTATTCAACACATTTTGAATGTTGCTTGCATTGTTTGCATTTTCAATTTCCATCATTAATTTAGCTCTATTCCCAACCTTTCCAATTTGGGCTAGTTTATTTCTTGATTCAAGTACTTTTTCATTAAATATTTTAGCATCATTAACTTGGAGCTCAATTTGTTGCTTCGTAGTTGCTTTAAGAATTTCATCCCTATAATATTTATGGGCAGCCTGAGTTAGATTATCTTTGGCAATCAATAAATAATCAATAACACCATGATATAAAGTAACCTCCTGTTCAATTATGCTCTGCAATTCATTTGGATTAGCTTGAGTTCTTATATGTTTAATGAATTCATCAAATGTTTTGAATTTTGTGCCGTCAATTATTCTTTCATTATCGGGCTTGGCGGCGTTTTCTAAAAGTTTGTCTCTATGATCAAAAATATAAAAACCGATATAAGGGGATGTCTTTTTTCAAAATACATCCATTTTATTTTTAACTTCAGATGCATTATTCATTATGGTCTCAATTGAACCTACGCCAATAGCCTCTTTGATTTGCTTTAAAAACACTGACATCATTAATGTATCTCTTTTTACAAATAACATTTTTAGCTTATCATATGCGGCCTTTACTTCACTAACAATAGATTTTAACTGCATTATTTCAGATTGATTATTAGCGCTAAAGATATAGTTTAATAATTTCTCTCTTAAACTTACTATATTTTGATTTACATCTAAAACATCTTCCGCCTTGCTACCGTAACTAATGTCAAATTCATTTTTTTCGAGATCAATAATGGATAAAATATCTCTTTGTAACTCAACATACCGCTTGATCTTATTTTTAAGTTCCTTTAGTTTTTCTAAGTTATCTGCTCTTGAAAACAAATCATTGTAGAACATTTTTTTAGTAATATCTGTTATCAAATTTATCAGGCTATTTAAGTCATCAACCTGCTCTTTATATTTCCTTAATTTATCATGCAAAATTGTGACTTCTTCATTGACCAAAATAGCTTGATTTATCTTAAACGAATCAATTAATTGAGTTTTAATTGTTGCTTTTGATTGGGCGGAATTACTATCTTGTGGATAAGCAAGATTTTGAATAAATTCAATCGCATCATCAGCAATAGCTTTATTAATAATTTGATGCGGTTTTTCAAAAATATCTTGATCTATAGTAAAAATTATACCATCAACTAAGATATCATTAATTTGCTTATGCAATTGTTGTTTTTTACCTTCATCAGCTACTAATAAACTATCAATTTTAATCTTTGCTTGTTTTTTAAATTCGGTTATTAATAGTTGACAAAATTCTTGCAAACTCAAACCTTCGCTATCACTTGCGTTCTTTTGAGGATATGTATGACTTAATTTATTGGTTACAAAATAAGAATTAATACCAAAGTACTTCTCAGCCAATTTCTTGAGTGTTTTAATATGCTGAGGTCAACTTTTAGGAAGAATTTGCTCTAATTCGGCAACTGAGGTTGCAGAATCAAAACCTTCCAAAATTTTAACTAGTGCATGCGAATTGCTTTCGCTATATTCAATGGTTTTTGCTAATTCTATCAATTCTTTGAGCTTAGTATCAAATGTTTGTATCTCTTGCTTCTTTATTGTAACTTCACTATTGTTATTTAAAGCTTGAACTTCATCCTTAATTTTTTTAATTGACTTAGCAACAAAATCATTATTTTTCTTAGGATAAGAAACCCGATCAATTAACTTAAATGTTTCTTCTTTTTTATTTTGTAACTTTGCAGATTCAACTACTAAATTAATGCCAATATCATTAGTTTTTTTATCAATTTCACTTTTATAGTCTTCTTTTTGTTTGGCAGATAAATCAACTAAATTATCAATTACATCAGCTGCTTTGGCTCTAAGTAATTCTAATCTAATCTTCTCAAGATTTTTTATGTCAGTAACACCATTAATTAACTTATTTATTTTATCTTTCCGAAAGGCATCTACAATCAGTGAAACCTCATTATTTATTGTGGTTATTTCATTTTTTAATAAATCTAAAATATCGTTAATAGGATACAAGCCCTCTTCGCTCTGAACAGATTCAATTTTTGCATTAAATAAATTTCTTGAATTCTGTGAAGTCACATCATTAATAGGATAAGGTATTTTTTGAATCTTTTGCTTGGAATTTTGTTTTTGAGCTTCAAATATTTTTGCATTAATATCAGTTAACTCTTGTTGTAAATCCAAACTATTTCCAGATATTTTTTGGGTTATTTCTTGTTTTTTAGTTTCTTTAACTAGATTATCCAAATCGGTTAATCCATCAATTAATTTATAGGCGGTTTCACGTTTTGCATTATATATATTTAGTTTTAAAACTTCTTCTTCTTGCTCATTGGTTAGAGAACTCAATTCATCAAGTAATTTTGCCTGATTTTCAACTGAAATAGGATACTTAATGCCTTCAATTAATTCCTTATATTTTTCTATCTTGATTTTTAAATCATTATTAGCTAATTTATTTATTTGGTCTTTATTAATTGACTCATCTAATTTATCATTTAATTTCTTCTTAGCCAAACTAGGTTCCATTGGGTAAGAAAGAGAATTTATTCTATTTTTAGCGTTATTAATGGCTACTTCTAGTTCGCTAAGTTCCTTTAATTTTAAGTAATAACTATTTTCATTTATTATATTGTTTAGTTATGATTTTAAAATAATTTTAGCTTTGGCGTTACTTAAAGGATAAGGTAATTTGTCAATCTTAGCAATAAGATCAATTTTGTAGGCTTCATTCAAAACCGCAACCATTTCATTGTATGATTTGTTATCTAATTTTTTGATTAATTCAGAAGATTTTGTTGTCATATCGAGATTAGATAAAGCTTTGATTTTTTGTATTATTTCTTGTTTATCTTCTTGTAATGCTTGATTAATTTTTTTGTTAAATATTTCAAATTTATTTGATTCATCAGCCTTATTGAATTCTATATTTAAATTATCTAAATGCTTAGGATTTATTTTTCCCAAAATTCCTTTAGAATTAAAAATATTTTTCTCAATTTCTTCCAGTTCTCGTGCTCATTTATTATTTAATAAATTTGTATCATTAGACATAGTACTAAAATCAACTTCAATCTTTTTAATAATTGAAGTAATTGCTTCAGATTGTTCTGATTTAACTGATGGGTATTCTAATCCTTTAGCTTTTTCAATTAAATTTTGTTTCCGAGATTGACGATATTGAGACTCATTTTCATTTTTTGCTGCATTAATGTTTTTCAACAAATTATCAAAGTTATTTTTATCAACAGATCTATTTAATTCCTCCTTTAAAGCTTGTTTTCTTTGTGCTATATTATTTTTTAATGGGCTTTTATCTAAACTATCAATTGCTTCCTTTGCTCTTTTAATTTTTTCTGGAATTGATTTAATCAGGTTTTCTAGTACTTCAATTTCATTACTATTTTTAGCTAAATCAATCTTCGAATTCAATATGATAGTTGCAGGGGCTGGCTGAGGAGTATCCTTATAATAATCAAGTTCTAAAATTTGTTTTTTTAATTTATATTTAGCAATCTCGACCTCAACTTTTTTAAGATCACTTTTATTAATTATTGTGGTAATTAACTTTTTAAGTTCAAATTTAACATTATTTACATCAATAACATCTTGCAAACTTAAAGAATCAATTAAGTCTCTAGCCTTATGAAGTTCGGCAACAAAATCTTTAGTTTGCTCCTTAATTTGATTATAAGAATTATCATCAATAACTATTTGATCAATAACATTATCGAATTGAGCTTTTGTTGTATTAAAATTATTTTTAATCGATACATCTAAATTACTATCATTAACATAGTCGCTCATTGAAATTAGTTTCTTAATTTCTTCTTTTTTATCTTTTAACCTTGCCTCATTGACTATCTTTTTTATATTTTCATAGTCATCATTAGCCTCTATTCTAGCATTAAATGCACTAACTAATTCTTGGCTTAAATTGGTTAACTTAGTTATTTCTGCCCTCGCCTCGACCACATCGCTAGCATGTGCATTAGCAATCTTTTTAATTAATTCATTAAATTCTTGATCGGTGTAAGAATCTCTTAATTTGCTCCAAAGTTCTAATTGATTCTTTTTTGATATTTTATTAATAGCTTGTTTACTTGATTCAATGTTAATTGTTATATTAATGATTTTGTTATCTATTTCAGTAATTTTTTCAGAAATTCCAACACCATTCGAATCAGTATAATAACTTTTAATCTTGGAAATAGCTGGGGCATCATTGCTTCAAATGTTAAAAACGCCATCGCTTTTTGGATATGGGAGAGATTCTACCTTATTATCAAGCGCTAATTTATTTGATTGGTTATCAAGTACATTTTGAACCAAAGTATTTAAATTATCAAATTCTTCATCTGTATTTGCTTCATCAAATTTTTCTTTTATTTCATTAGAAATTACTAGCAAATTAGATAGTTTTGTATTAACAATAGCAATATTTCTTTTTATTTTTTTGATTATGGATTGGTAATTGGTTACTTGTTGCGAATCTTGTAAGGCTTCAATTTGAGAAATTATTTCAAGAACTGCTGGGGCTTTATCCTTATGCGGATATTCAAATTTCTTGACCTCGTTAATTAATTTATTTTTTTGATTTTGCAACTTAGCGTTTATTACTACTTTTTGAATTTCATCATATGTTTTAAAAGTACTATCATTTATTTTTTCTTTAAACTCTTTGGATTGATCAGATGTCAATAAATTAAGTTTTTCTATTTCGGCAATTGCCTCATTTTTATCCTCATTTTTAGCATCTTGAATTATTCTTTTAAGTTCATCAAATTCATTATTATTTGGAGGTAAAAAATTAGAGTTATCAAGTTTATTGTTTAAACGTGTCTGTTTTTGCGGATTTACTTTTTTAATATCATCCTTATAGCGATTTATTTTATTAGCTAAACTATTAATTATTGAAGCTATATTTTTAATTTTTTCTAATTTTTGATTTTGACCTAATGTAGAATCATTTTCAATATTATTTATCTCATTAATCATTTCTTTTATTGCAGGAGCATCTTTACCAGAAGGATAAGGAAGCCTATTAATCTCAGATTTAATAATTTCAATCTCGTCCCCTGCTTCCAAAGCAATAATAAGCTCTGAGTCAACAATAATTTTCTTTATTTCATCCAATGCGATATCTAAGGCTTTATTAATTTTCTTGACTAAATCATTTTGTTTTTCGCGTTGGCCAACATCTTTAATTTTATTGTTAATCAAATATGCTTTGATTTTTTCTAGTATAACATTTAGCTGATAAATATTCGTGGCTTCATTTATTTCATCATTTATCGAATCGCCTAATTGCATACTAAAACTTAATGAGCCAAGTTCATTTATTAGATGCTTTTTCATATCATTAAATAATTTCAATGCTTCAATTTCAATATTTTTATACTCATCCTGCGTAGTATTTTCAGCATTAATTTTCTCTTTAAAAACATGATATTGTGAAGAATTATATGATTTTGAAACATTCATTAATGCTTCATTCTTTGCCTTTTCTAATATAGATTGGGCCTCGGTTATAATGTTACGCAGGTCATTTTCAGTGCTTGATTTATTAGCAATTATAGATTCGAAATTAGACTTTTTGTCACTTTGTGCAAGACGCATAACTATTTCTGAAGCAACTTTTCTCAAATCTTCTGTGTTTGCTAATAATGCATCAATATCTTTTTCTATCTTTTTGATTTCATTCTCTGTTTCTGCTTTAATTAATTCACTATTAAATTTATCCCTTGTTGTTGAATTTTCTATTTTATCGGCCTTATGTTGAACATGATCCTTAAAATCCTTAATATAAGTATTTATTTGATTAATAACATCAAAAATTTGTGAAGGATTATGAATTTCGGTATTTAATTTTTCTTCTATAGCAGTCTTGAAATTTGAAATATTTAGTCTTTTAATCAAATCCTTAGCTTCTGCTTGCAAAATAAAAAGAGCTATTGTATCGTTTACTTCAACCATAACTTCATCTAAATTTTTATTATCTAAATTGTTTACCTTATTAACTAATTCTTCGATCATAGGAGATAAAATTGAACTATCATTAATTTTCTGTATCAAGGAACTATTAATTATTTTGATAAAATTAGCTTTATTTTCAAACTCTAAAGTCTGAAAGAATTTATCTTTAATATCCGTTATTTGTTTAAGATCAAAATTATCACTTTTTAACAAGGCTCCATACATTTTTTTTATATATTGATCGGATACTCTTGATAACAAAAATTGAGCTTCATTTTTATTAATTTTCTTTGCTCTATCAAATGTATTAAACACTTTTTCAAAAAATATTTCATTTTCTACGGTCTTAATTAAGGCTTCAATTTCATTTTGATTTATTGCCTTATTTTGCTTGTTATAAAAATAGTTTTTCGTTCTTGTGACAATCAATTTTGATACAAGGTCCAAAAGTTTTTTCTTTTTATAATTCAATATTTTTTCAATCTTGTTATTGATATCGTTAAGCTGTTCAATTGTCGTTGAATCCTTTGCTTTTTTAACCAAATTATTTCTTTCCAATCCGTAAGACAAGGCTGAAAGAGTATCCAGTGTGGCTATTTTTTGTTTAATAAGTTCGATGTAATTTAATGATTTTGTATCCTTGATTTTATTAATTAAGTCTGCCTTTTCTTCGCTACTAAAATTAGAATTTTTCGTTATTTCTTTAATTAAATCTTCCTTAATTTTTTCAAACGTTCCCCGCTCACCGCGTTTAGCAAGATATAACAAAATATTAGATTTTAGTCTAGCTAAATCTTCATTATTTGCTACTTTATCTAGTTCTATATAAAATTCTTTAGCTTTATTTTTATCGATTAGAACAACCTTCTTAATTAACAAAATAATTTCATTTTCATATTTTATAAAGTCCACAACTTCTTTCTTTGTGTAGATTTTTTGTTCTAATGAATTAATTTCATCTGCTTTATTTTTTTCAATATTTTTAAGAGATTTTGAAACTATGTTATCAGCAAGATTTTTTATTTCTTCTATATCCTTTTTGTTTTCTGCTATTACCTTATTAATCAGTAAAGCAATCTTTTCTTGATTTTGTTTTGTATACTTATTGAAATAAGCATTTTTTAGAAATGCTTGCACTTCAATTTTAAGAGAGCTATCATTATATAAAGAATCGGATTGTTTTTTTAATATATCCTTTAAGTAAAAATAGTTTTGTTTTAAATCCAATTGATTTTTTAAATGTGAATCCAAAAGAATATATGTTCACGTCCCGGCAGTCATTAATGTTGCCGATCCAGCCATTGTATATAATACATTACGTCTCTTTTTATTCAAATTTTTAGCCATATATCACCTCTATAATATACTAAGTATTATATATATATATATATGTATATTGCTTAGATAAAAACTTTTTTATGATAAAAATCAGCAAAAACAACAAAAAACATATTTTTTGGTTTTTATTCTTTTTATGAACATTTTATTATTTATATAGCATAGACATCAAAAAATAAGCACTATATTTTCATTTATAAAAAAATAAAATTTTAGAAATGATAAACAAAAAACCATCTTAATTAAGAGGTTTTTTGTTTACATGCTAAGATTGTTTTGGTATATTTGCCTTGCTTTTTAATTCTTTTTTTCTTGCTTCGAATCGTTTTTAGATTCTATTGTTTCAAATGAAAATTTCACTAAAAATTTCACCTTATCTATTATTCCGTTTTTATTGATAACCTTTATTTTGAAAATAAAGTCTTCATTCTTAATTTCTTTTTTTGCCACAACATTTCTAAAGTATTCGTGTATTTTAGAAAATAATGTCTTTATTTCAAAACCAGTAACATTCTTCTTATTTTCAATAAAAAATGTTTTATTGTTCATAGTAAAATAATATGAAACAGCTAGCTTTAAACTAGTTAATTGTTGAATAAAATATTTAAAATCAATGTCATATTTATTTTTATCTTTAAATTTTTTAAACTCGTCTTGCAGCTTTACCACTGAAATTTCCTTATCGGAATTTTTATCTAAAGCAAACACAAATTTCTTATTATCAAAATAACTATCTAAATTATAGCCAGTCTTATAAAACGAGTAGTTTGTCAAAAGATGAACTCCATATTCTCCATTTTGATTCGATATTTCAACCTTCTTGTCCAAATCAAACAATTCGCTTGCTGGTATTTCCTTTTCAAGCACAAATGTTGAAATTGTGTTGTTTTCAGATTTTTTGCTCTTTTCGAATTTAACATCACGTTCGCTATCATATAAGTAATTTACACTTCTCGACTGATTTGTTGAATAAAATATCGAAACACCAGAAATTACACCAATTGATGCAATTATTCCAGAATACATAAAAATAGTTGTCAATAGTTTTTTAATATTCTTTTTAGGTTTTGCCGATAAAGAATTATTCATATCACCTTTAGACTCGATTTTTTTGTTATTCTTTCTCATTAACTACTCCTATATATGTTTTAGCTCTTATCTTCAATTAAAATTTCTTTAATTCTATTAGCTATATTTCTAACTAATTTATCATCATTATTTAAAACCTTATTTTGCAAATAATGAACAAATAATGCCATAATACGATATCTATAAAAATCTAGTGGTTTATGTTTATTATATGATCGCCAAAATTGTTCCTCGATATTTTTATTAACTTTTAAATTTTCAAACATAAATGCAATATCTAAATATCTAGAACTGCGATAAGCAATTGATCAGTCAATCACATAAATACCTTGATTATCATCTCATAAAATATTTTCAAAATTAAGATTATTATGACAATTTGCATCAATCTCAATTTCTTTTATTCAATTTACAATTTGAGAGATGAGATCATTACTACCAATTTCAATAACTAAATCTTTTTTATTTACATTATCCAAATATCACTTTATTTTTTCATACAATATGTAGTTAGGGAATTGAACATTTGAATCGTGATAGGTTCTCATAATTTTAGCCAATATCTTAATAGTTCTATGAGTTAATTGAAATTTATCCTTTCTAGTTAGCCATCTTCAAATAATTTTATTCTCATCTTCATAAATAAAAGTTGGAACAAAATAAAAATCTTCAATTGTCTTAATTTTAAGACGGTTATCAAATTGATTGTGGTGCTTATGCACAATAAATTTGTTGTTAATTATTGAGGTTCTAGTTTTATATACATTTAGGGACTCAGGAATTATATCCTTATTAATTGTTAAATAACGATAATCACTCTTATATTCTGCCTCGCGGTATGTATTAACCAAATATATGTAATCATCAAAAACATCCTTGTCTAAATTAAAATAGTCAATAATCATTTTTTTATCAATTCCAATGTTAATGTGCAGTAGTACAAAATCAAAATATGGGGAGTTAAGAGATACACTATCCATATCCACCAACTTAACAAAGTTATACTTGTTAACTATAATATTATGTTTTTGGATATTGTTATGGCTCAAAACCTGTTCTTCATTTTTGTACTTATGAAGCAATTCATGATATTTTTTGTCTTGAATAATAAACTTATTTCAATTAAATTTTTGCACCTCAATATTACACTCATGAAAACTCTTTACACAATTAAATATTGAATAAATAGTGACCTTTTTAAATTTTATATGAAATAAATCTTCGCCCGAAAATCATTTTTTTATATATATTCCGTCTTTAGCAAAAATATAATCCTTAAAATGTTTAATAACAATAAATTCATTCTCACATTCAGCATCAAATTTATGTTTAGGTATTCTTATTTGTACTCAAAGATTATTATACTTAGCAATAAAGTATGTCTTATTTAATTCATGACGATAAAAACGGACATGAGAAATTCTCTTTGCAACTTCTTCATCAAAAGTAGTTCTAATCATTTCAAACATTCTTTCAATTTCAAACAAATGTGAATTATCAATAATATGATTGTTTTTTTCTTCTAAATACATAGATCTTCTTTATAAATTTGCCTTATATTCTTTATCATATTCAACTATTAACTTATCAACCCTATCTAGATAAAGTTTGTCATCAAATGGTTTTATTTCATGTTTATTTATTCATAAAACAATTAATGCATTAACTATAATTTTATGAGCAAGTAAATATTTATGTTCAAAATCATCTCCATAAGCATCCAAAAATATTTTTTCCTGTTCCTTGCTAAGATTTGATGATTCAATAAAATATGCTAAATCAAAATGTACATCGCCCATTGTTGCATACTCTCAATCTGTTATAAATATCCCTTTTTCATTGTCGATAAAGTTAAATAATCATAAATCATTATGAACAGGAGCTGAATTATCAATATTTTTTAAAAATAAGTTAATTTTTTTGTAATGTTTGTCTAAAATTGGAATTTTACGACCTAACTTAGATATTGTTTCGCGATAAACCTTAAACCTTCTAGCTATTTGATTTTCCTTATAAAACTTTAATTTCGAATTATGAAGAGTAATCAATTTATTACCTATCTCTTTTAATTGTTCATTTGTTAATGTATTTGGATTTAGAATATCTCCTGGAATTCATTCATTAATAACCATGGTTTCATCTTCGGATATTGTTTTAGGAACAAAACTAAAACAATTTAAAATACTATTAGGTGTCTTATGGTTGAAAGAATCAAACTTTTTTATTTTAATGAATTGTTTATTTTCTTCATCAAAATATGTGGTGTTGGTATATCCTTGATTTTTAACTAACTTCATTCTTATTCCTTAAAAATCAATATTAGATACATATTTAGCATTTTCTTCAATAAAGTCATGTCTTGGTTCAACTTCTTCACCCATTAGTGTTGTAAATACGCGGTCGCAAACAGCTACATCATTAATTTGTACCTGAAGCATTTTTCTAGCATCAGGATTCATAGTGGTTTCTCACAATTGTTCAGCATCCATTTCTCCAAGCCCTTTATAACGTTGTATAGAGATAGCTTTTCTATCATCAAATTTGCTTAATATTTCTTCTTTTTGAGCATCGTTGTAGGCGTATTCAACTCTCTTTCCTGCAACTATTTTATATAGTGGAGGTAAGGCTATATATACAAAACCATATTCAATCAGCGGTTTTAAATAACGATAAAAGAAGGTTAAAAGCAATGTTGAAATATGAGCACCATCAACGTCAGCGTCAGTCATAATAATAATTTTGTGATATTTTAGTTTATTAATATTAAAATCATGTCCAATACCAGTACCTAAAGCATGAATAATGGTCTGAATTTCTTGATTTGATAAAAATTTAACCTTATCATTTTTTTCAGCATTAATTACCTTCCCTCTTAAAGGCAGTATAGCTTGAATAGATCTATCCCTTCCGCCTTTCGCTGAGCCACCAGCAGAATTCCCTTCGACAATAAATAATTCTCTTATTTCCGCATTCTTAGATGAACAGTCGGCAAGTTTCCCAGGAAGACCGCTAAATTCCAACCCATCTTTTTTTCTTGAAGCTTCCTTGGCAGCATTAGCAGCTAATCTAGCACGTTGTGATTGCAAACATTTGTTAATAATATTTTTAGCAATATTAGGATTTTCAGCTAAATATCTTTCTAAAGACTCTGAAACGACTTTATTCGTTGCATAACGTGCATTTGCTGAGCCGAATTTTGATTTTGTTTGACCATCAAAAACAGGATCACTATGCTTAATAGAAATAACTGCAATAAGTCCTTCTTTAGAATCCTCTTTGCTTATTTTTTCATTTCCCTTAAACAATCTATTTTCCTCAGCATATTTATTAAAGATTCTTACTATAGAATCATAGAACCCATTTTCATGTGTCCCACCCTCAGTAGTTTGAATATTATTAGCATATGAAATAACTGTTGATTGATAGGCTTCATTATATTGAAAAGCAACCTCTACTAAAATTTCAACTTGCTTAGGCGGTTTGTTATTAGCAATCTGCTCCTCAGTTGGTTTGTCAACATCACTAAATGTGCCTAAGGCATAAATAACTTCTGGGTTTATAGTCTTTTTACCTTTATTAAGTTCTTTGACGTAGTCAACAATACCCCCATCAAAACAAAAAGTTTTTTTAGTATCTTTTGTTAAATCAATTAGGTTAAACATAAGGCTCTTATTCAAATAAGCCACCTGCTTAATATGATCGCTAATAGTACTAAAATCAAAATCTATTTTATCCATAACTGTATAATCAGGATGGAATTTAATTCTTGTGCCAGTTTCACCGATAGGAACTTCACCAATAACTCTTAAATCATCAATGGGTTTTCCACCATTTTCATATTTTTGATAATGTAATTTACCTGCTCTTTTTACTCAAACTTCAAAAGAATCACTTAAGGCATTAACCACAGAGGCTCCAACACCGTGTAACCCACCACTAACTTTATAGTTGCTTGAGTCAAACTTTCCGCCAGCATGCAAAACTGTTAAGATTGTTTCAACAGCAGATTTTTGTGTTGAAGGATGGATGTCGACAGGCATGCCACGTCCATTATCCTCAATCTCAATAAAATTATCCTTATGCAAGGTAACGCTTATCTCAGTAGCATAACCAGCCATCGCCTCATCAACCGAGTTATCTAAAATTTCTCAAATAAGATGATGAATTCCTCGATAGCCGGTTGAGCCAATATACATTCCTGGTCTAACACGTACAGGATCTAACCCTTCAAGAACTTGAATATCACTAGCAACATATTTTTTTTCCTCAGGCATTTTTTCTCCTTACAATATAATTGCTTTGCAATTATAATAAATAAATTATATCAAAAAGTCATGAAAAAATGGTTTTATGTAAGCATGGTTAATATTAATAAATGTAAAATTTTCTAATTAATATGTTGTTCTGCCTAACAAATGATATTTTTCTTTTCATTTTAAGGAATAAAATGCAAATAAACACAACTTTATTAATATATTTTTTAGTATTCTAATATACAAAAACATCAATAACTACAATATTTAACATATCTCTATCTTTACATAATCAACAAGTGAAAAATTTAAATCCTTTTATTCTCCTACTTTTCGTAAATTGTTATTATTTTTTAGTTCTTGACCTTATCGAAACCAGTTCCTTTTTTAGGACTTTGCCACTTTTTATATTAAATTACCTTTTGCTAAAATATATATTTTTTACATATTTTTTTATATTTTAAAGCTGCTAGCTTCTTTTAAATACTGCTTTTAAATGCCATGGGCGCAATCCCTTATTTGTTTAAAAAGATCTAATTTGTTCTTTTATATTTGGCTATCGCACATGATTAAATTTAATTTAAAAAAATCCAGGCACAAGTGTGTCTGGATTTTTTGACCGTGTTTGATTTGTTTTGATATTTTTATTATTTAAATGCGCCTGTTAAACTGCTAGTATCAACATCTTGTCTTTCTACTTCACTGGCTTGAAATAGTGGTTGGTTATAAATATTGTTCTTATTAGCAACAATGTTTGTTCAAAATTTATAAATCTCAGCATTAAAACTTCTTGCTTGAGCATTATAGTTTCTAATAGTTGCATAAATTTCATCTTCTTGAATAGCAATTTCGGTTTGAAATTGAAGATATGATCTATCAGCTTTTAGATTTGGATATTGTTCAATTTGAATATTAATTGCTCTTTGAACTGAATTTAACGTATCTGATACTTTTGCAACGTCTTTTTCTCCCTCTATGTCAACTAGTTGTGAACGTAGTTTAATTATTTCTTTCTGAGTTGATTGTTCATATTCGGCATATCCTTTAACAACATCAAGTTGTTTAATCAATGTTGCTCTTCTTTTCTTTTCAGCTGCTTGAATAAGAGAAGATGCCTCTTGAATTCTATTCATTCTTTCAAGTAGTTCATTTCTTTTGCGAATGGCAACTAATAGTATTATTCCGATTGTTATAATACATAAAATTATAAATAACGTTCTTTCGCCTTTAGTTGGTTGTGGAATTTTGATTGAATTATCAACATTAGGCTTAAACCCTTCATTTGATTGAGGTGTTCTTGAATCAAATAGCATATGGCCTCCTTTATGATTAAATAATTATACTATCTAAACATAGCAAAAATTTTATTTATCTCATCTTCACTAATTTTTTCGTTTATATAAATATATGTACCGTTACTATCAATTGATATTTTATAATCTTTATTAGCAATAAGCGATTTTTTTATTCTGTTAACAAACAAAAGGCAATCATCTAGTTCATCACTTCTATTATTATGCAAGCTCTTATTAAAGGCTAAATATTTATCTGTATATTTCGCTGCTTCCATAAATGAATTTGAAATTGAATTTTCTCGAAACAGATCACCATATGATACAAAATCATTATCTTCATTTAAGGAAACAGAAGGAATTCAAATAATGAATTTTTCTTCTGTAAATAAATGAAACCTTTCAAATGGCACCTTAATAATAATCCCGCTTTTATATACTTCATCAATAAGTTGCTCTTTTCAATATGAATCAATACTAATCTTTAAAATAAGGGCATTTGAGTGCTTTATTCCAGCATCTTTCTTATATTCTCTATCAATAATTTGTTCTACATATTTAACATATAATTCACGAGCATTATCTTTTGTTTTCATTGAAAACTTATTTCCAGTAATTGCTTTATTAATTACATCAAAATAATTAAAAAAGTCTGTTTTATCCTCACTAACACTAGCATCTTCATAAACATAATCGGATAAATATCTCTCGCCCCGTTTTTCATATTTTTCTGATGCAATATTTGGATTTAAGTATGCCTTAGTTATTGCCTTAAATACAGGTATTAAATTATTTGCAATGATTAAAAGCATTCTTGAATATATGTCGCCAATAGTAATCAGATTATTTAAATCAAATAAAAATCCCATCCAATTATGCAATGAGGAATAACCGATTTTTTCCTCATTATAAACTCTTGAAAGCAATATATTATTTTTATACTTACTAAATAGTGGTCCTGGATAACCAAAATATTGCGCATAGTTAATAAAATTTTCTTGCGTTTTAACCTTAAAATAGTCTATAAAACCAATTTGATTATCATAATTAAAATTGTAATTTTGATAAAAATCCGGTCTTTCGAGTAAAAATTCTCCTTTTCTAAAAAGCTTATTATATTCTTTCTCGTTTAAATATTCTCGAGTTTCAATAAAGCTTAGATCAGGACGATAATTTGTTGGAATATTTAAGGCATGCATGGGTACTATAAATGGTGTAGGCTCTGTATGATAGGCATAAACAGCTTCTTCTACTCACGAGTCCTTAGTCCTAACAGTAATATATCCAACGCCTCGCGTTACAACATCTCGTCATTCTTCAATGTTATATAAAACATCATAAAAATAAGAATTTCTAACTTTATATTTTTCAATCGCACTAAAACCGTAAAAGTCATCTCTATTAAAAATAGGACTAAATTCCTTTTCACAAATTCCATATATTTTTTTAATATCCATTAGTGCTAAAACTTTATTTTTTCATTCCAACATTGAATACTTATTAAAAATTGTTGCTAGTATACTATTATTTTCATTTATTTTTGTTTGAATAATAGATAGCTTTTTACTTTTAAATTCTTTGAAATCTTTAATAGTTTTTTTATTATTATTAAAGATACGGATAAAAAATAAACCTATTATTAAAAAGAAAAGAAAAATTATCAAACCATTAACAAATTTCCTAGAATTAATTTTGTTTTCCTTCTTGTTCTTGATAATTTCTTGCTCTAGTTCTTTTATTTTATTAATATTTTCATCAACAATTTTAATTTCGTTTTCATTATTCTTATAGACTTCTTCCTCAAAAATTTTATCAAGAGCTGGCTTAATATTAAATGCTAATGGTTCGTATAAAGTATTAATCTGGTTGGAAAAAATTTTATTTCAGTCTATTTTCTTGAATTTGTTTTGTTCCAAAGTACTTGCATTCATATCTTAATTATTCCTTAAAATAGATCTTCTTTATCTTTTATCAAAGTAAAGTTTTGTTTTGGCTTTTCATATTGCTTCTTATTATTAATAGCACTATTAATTTTAAAATCTTTCTTTTTTTCAATGCCTAGATCATCCTGATCAAAAATATTTTCTTTTTTATTAACTTCCTCATTTTTTAAAACAACAGATTCTTCTTGTTTATCAATCAATATTTTTTGTTGCTCATCAATTTTTTTTAGGCTCGCCGGATTAATATCCAAATCACCAGAATTTAGAGTACTAATGTTTTGCTCATCAATTAAGCCATTAGTAATATTTTCTCGATTTTGATCATCATACATTGATGCTTCAAATTCCTGCGTGCTAAAATCAGGTTCATCTGGAATTATACATATACTATCAGCAGTTACCTCTCTCGAATCACTTAAGGCGTTATCATCAAGAATGTATACTTCTTGACTTTGCACTATTGATGTATCATCAATCAGTATTGTCTCCCTGGTGGCATTATCTTCAGAAAAAATATCTTTCTTATCCAAATTAACATTAAGATTATTTACTTCCATATCTCTTTTTAGCTTTTTATTTTTTGGTGATATTTTCTTCAATTTTGAATCACTAATAAAAAAGAAACATAAGCTAATTACCAAAATAATGATAGGAATGATAAACGATAAAACGATTCCAATCTTATTACCAGGAAAAGCCATCGCTACATATATAAATGAATTAATCAAACCTGCATTTCATTTATTTGGCAATCATAAATTTTGTTCATTCTTAAAATCAGAATACCATTTATCAAATATTGCTAAAAAAGCATTTTTAGAATTATATGGTGCCGGCTTCAATTTAGCATAATAAATTGATGTACCCAATAAAATTAGCGCAATAAAAATAAACAAAAGCCGCCATAAGCTAAAATGGAAAACACCAACAGAATATGTGTTTTTCATTTTAAAGATATTCTTAATTGCTAAAAAAAACAAATATAGAAAAAAAATAGGAGAAAATAAACCAAAAAACATTCCAAAAGTGTATGTATGTATTGTCGTCAAGCCCTTAACATTTAAAAAAGATACAACAGTAAAAAACACAACTATAAAACATATCATAGTCCAAATAAAAGGTTTGTCTTTGGATCAAAAATATGTCTTTTTTCTTTTTATTTTTTTAGGAATTTGCTCTTGTTTTGTATCATTTTCAATATTTGCTTCTGATGCCATATTATCCTCTAAATTTCATATAAAGTTATAACAATCATTGGTTCTTTTGATAGCACCTTAAATATTTTTCTTTTTATACTTTTCCGTAATTTTTCCTGTATTTCTTTTAAATCAATATCATTAGCCTTTTTATCCTTAAATTCTTTGGAAACCATGTCATTAACAATTAAGGTAATAGTTTCTTTATTGTCTTTAGTGATTATCCCATAAGAAGAAATATGAAGTTGACCAATTGGTTGTTTGGTTTTATAATCAACTAAAGTGCTTATTGCAATAACTCCGTCTCTCGAAAGATTTTCGCGTTCATTAATTACTTCCTGAGAAATATCGCCAACGCCAAAACCGTCGATAATTGTATCCCCAACAGATTTAATAGAATGTTTTTGGGATATAAGCTCATTGTTTAAAAATTCTGCCACTTTACCATTTTGCAAAATTATACAATTGCCAAAATTCATCCCTGCATCACGCGCTACATGAGATGCAACCACTAAATAACGATAAAGTCCTTGTATAGGAATAAAATATTTTGGTTTTAATGTTTTGATTATATTGTATATATCTTCTTTAGCAGGATTACATGAATAATACTGATCTGAGCTTAATTCAATTAAATTTGGTGTGTTTCTGGCTATTTCATCTAATGTCAATGCGTAATTAACTTCAAGGCCATTTACAGGAGGCGCAATTATTATTACTGCATCATCAGATCTAAGTTTTAAATAAACGTCATTATTTGATGCGATTCTAATGAATCTTAAATATAGCCTTTCAATAGCGCCAGTAACAAGAATTACCGCATTCTTTGTTTCATTAGCAACACGATAATCAATGAATTCTGGTAATTGAAGATCTGGATTAATTTTTGATACTAAATTAATAAATTGTGAATAATTTCTTCCATATGTAACAACAGGACGATTATATCTTTTGGCTAGAACTAAAACTTCGTGTGCTGTTATCATATCTTCATCATACAAACCAACTATTATTCTCTTGTTATTAGGGGTTTCCTTGAATTTATATTCAATTTTTTTTGAAATTCAAAGTTTATCTATACTTCTTCCAGGGTAATTCGAATGCCCGGAATCTAAGATTAATAACTGCAATTTCTTTCCATTATTGATAATTTGTCTAATTTTAGGAACATCAGTTTTTCCATAAGGACCCAAGTCTCCATCAACAAAATTTGCCATAAAGAGAATATTTCCATCCTTATATTCAAAGTTAAAACCTATTTGTCCAATCAATCCACCGGCTAGATCAAAAGGAGTAACAACTACATCATTAAATTCAATAGGCATGCTAATTGTTTTTACATCATAACTATGATTATTGATATTGTATTTTGAAATTCTATCCATAATAACAATACGATTAAATGGACTTGTATAAATTTTTAGGTTGGGAATTCTCATTAATAATCAAGGAATAGCAGAAAATGATTCATTTTTAACGTCGGTTATAAACACTCCAACAATATCTTTCTCTCTCTTTACAAGGTAATCATAATTACAAATTAAAGTATCAATCCCATTATGCGAATTTATTGGCACCTTAGTTCCTGAATTAATAATAAAAAGTTTTTCATTAATCTCCAAAACATAAGAGTTTTTACCATTTTCATCCAATCCACCTAGTGCAAAAAAATTTATTTTGTTCATATTCCCCCATATCAAAATTATTCATTGAAATCTTATAAGAATTTAATTAAAATAATTTTAGCAACTTTTTTTATTTCTATAAGAAATTAAAAAAAATAAAGCGGTCTACGCTTTATTTAATTAGGAACTCAGCCCACACATAAGTATGATCCGAAAGCACAGAACCGTTTCGAATTTTTTCATCTTGACCAATTTCAATTCCCAATTTTGTTAATTCTTCAACAAGTTTGCTATCCTCTTTTGTTTTATAAATATCAAAGATGCCAGATTCTTCAAGTTTATAATCGGTTTTATAAAAAAGTTTATCATATGGTTCTGAGAATCTTTTGGTTGTACCAAGTGATGTGCTGAATTTTTCAGTGTCACCAAACACAGACTTATATTTTTCTTTGAGTGTGCTAAAAACAAATGATTGTTTTCCGTGTTTTATATTAGTGTCTCCGCCAAAAAAAATATTGCTTTGAGGTCCGTCTATTGAATCAAAATAATCTAATACATTAACTAGTTGTTGGCCCTCTCTATATTCGAATGTTCCAACCCCTTTTTTTGTTTTTTCACCGATTGCCCTATTTGATTTAGAAACCCCTGGAGCGTCAAAATGATCGAATACAAAAGTTAGTTTAACATCTGGTTTTAATTTATATTTAAATTTTATACCATAGGGAGGTCTTGCATATTGGGCCTTTTCACTATTAGAATTAATAGTGAATTCTTGTGTATAACTATAACCAATTTCGCCATTTGAGAATGCTTCTGGTTCCATTTCCTTTGTGTTATATATAACTGCTACATGCTCTGCAACATTAGGTCCAAATTTATCGCCTTTCAATTTTTTTGAAGCTATGTATGCATACATATTTGAACTTGATAATTTATTCATTTCATCAACAATATTTTTGACACCATCGGCATTATCAACCTCAGTTAGGCCCAAAACATCAAAATTTTCTTGTTTTGCTAGATAAGCAATTCTTTTGGTTTTCTTTTCTTGTTTTGTTAAATCACCTGTGAAATTTAAAATATTTCAATGTCCATATTTAACCTTATTGTCGCCACTTGGATCAGGTTGCAAAGGTTCTTTGTCTTTCTTTTCATCATCTTTATTATGCTCAGTTTCACCAGGATTCTTTGGTAGTGGAGTAGATGAAGAATCACTTGATCCATTATTTTGTTCTTTATTATCGTCGCCCTTATCTTGGCCAGGATCCTTTGTATCCTTATTTCCTTCTTCTTTTTTTTCTTTTTCAGGATTTTGTTTTAAACCCTGGTCATTATTTCCATTATCTTTTTCTTGGCTTTCCTTTTCTTCTGGCTTTTTGCTATGATCAACATCATTATTATTTTTATTACCGCAACTTGCAGCAATCAATGGCAACAACACAAGTGGTGATGCACATAGTGATAATAATATTTTCATCTTTTTGCTTTTATTTTTCATAATATAAATTTTACTACTTTATAAAAAATATCATCTAGGAGATATATAGTTTAGGTTTGCCCTCTTTTAAATTTGCAATATTTACTATAAAATTTTAAAAAAATAAAATTATAAATTTTTGTTTTTAATTTAAGCTATTTTTTATCAAAATCATAACCTAATTCAAATAACAAATCCTTTATTTCCTGAGCTTTTGCAAAATCTCATTTCTTTGAAGCTAGCTGCATCTCTCTAATTAATTCATTAATGTATGACTTTTTAGCCTTTAATTTATAATCATTACCAAATTTAGAATTCAAAATAAGATCAACATTAATTTTGGGAATCGGTTTAATAACCGTTTTTGGAATAATATTGTGTTCTTTGTTAAACTTTATTTGAATTTCTCTCTTTTTTAAATTATCATCTATAGTTTCTTTCATTGCTTCAGAAACTTTATCAGCAAAGAAAACTACTTTTCCATGGTCATTTCTTGCGGCTCGACCAACAATTTGAATAAGCGAAGATGTATCTCTTGAAAATCCATTTAAATCAGCATCCAAAACAATAATTAAACTAACTTCAGGTAAATCAATGCCCTCTTTCAATAAATTAATTCCTATTACAACGTCGAACTTTCCCATGCGAAGACCCGCTAGAATAGCATTTCTTTCAAAAATTTCTAATTCATGATGAATGTAAGCTGATTTAAATTTTTTTTCTTTTAAAAAATCCGAAAATTCTTCTGCGCTTTCTTTTGTCAAGGTTAATATTAATGTTCTTTCGTTTCTTTGAATCTGCGATTTTAGTAAATCATATATTTTGGCTTGTTGATTCTCTTTAAGCATAATCTCGATTTCTGGATCCAACAGCCCAGTTGGCCTAATAATCTGTGTAATAACCTCACCATTAGCATATTCAATTTCTCTTTTTTTGCTTGGTGTTGCAGACATATAAATGCGAGGAAAATCATACTCAAAAAATTCTTCATATTTTAATGGCCTATTATCAAGAGCAGATGGTAAACGGTAACCATATTCAACAAGAGTATCTTTTCTCGATTTATCACCGAGATACATTCCTTCCAATTGCGGTAATAATAAGTGACTTTCATCGATGTAAATCACAGCATCCTTTGGTAAATAATCAAACATTGTATAAGGTTTTTGACCCGGCAGTCTACGATCAAGATATCTTGAATAATTTTCCATGCCTTTTGTATAACCAAAATCCTCAATAGAAGCAATGTCAGCATTAATACGCTCATTTAGCCTTTCATACTCAAGGAGTTTGTTATTCGATTTGAAAAAATCTAGCTGGCTAGATAATTCATCTTTAATCTCCGCAGATATCATTTGAATTCAATCTTTATTCATGATATAAGTGGTACATGGAAAAATGGTAGTACTGCTAATAATTTCAATAACATCCTTAGTTATAGAATTAATTATTTTAATACTCTCAATTATATTATTTTCATTAACTTCTATTCTTATTTGGCCATTATGCTTATAACCAGGGCATATTGTTAAGACAGAACCATATGCAAAAAATTCACCAAAATCAATATCAGGATAGATCTTTTTATTTTGATAACCCATTTGTACTAATGAATATTTTATTTCCTTGATGCTTATGCCCATTCCGACATAAATATTTAATAAATATTTCTTGTACTCATGTGGATTAAAAGCGCCATAAATTGCTGCAACAGATGCGACAACAATAGTGTCCCTTCTATTGAGTAATGAATTAAAAGCTGAAATTCTCATTGATTCAATTTCTTTATTAATTGTAGACGACTTTTCAATAAACAAATTATCTTTAGGCAAATAAGATTCAGGACGATAATAATCAAAATATGAAACAAAGTACTCAACTTTATTTTCGGGAAATAGTTCTTTAAGTTCGTTATATAATTGGCTAGCTAAAGTTTTATTATGACTAATCACTAAAGCGGGTCTATTGCTATTTTGAATAACATTGGCCAAGGTGAATGTTTTACCAGACCCTGTAACGCCTAATAAAACTTGATGTTTTTTGCCCTCTTTTAACCCCTGAATTAATTTATCAATTGCTTGGGGTTGGTCGCCAGATGGCTTATAGTCAGAAACAAGTTTAAAATTCTTCATAATTTAAATTATATACTAAGCATATTTATCTATCAGAAACATCCCTTCTATATAAAATTATGATACAATTAGTTAATTATGAAGATAGCAAAAAAAATATTATTAACATTAACAAGTTTTTCTGTTCCTTGCATCTCTACTGCTCTTGTTGTTTCGTGTTCGAGAGGCGAATCATTGAATGATTTTGCGAAAGCATTCGTTTTAGGAACGGCTGGTAGAGAAAACTATAAAAAAGATACTAAAACACTAGATTTAAGCAAAACTAATCTAAAGGTTATTCCAGCTGGAGCCTTCTCAGGAAATTCATTACATGGTTTGTTTTTAAACACTAATGAACAATCGCATGCAGCTCCTGAATTTCTTGCTGCACCAGGAATCTTTGATATTAAAAAAAATGAGATTAATATAGAAAAAATTATTCTTCCTAGCAGTTTAGAAATTATTGAAAAAGGTGCTTTTGCCAATTTAGGATTAAAAGAAATTCAATTTGATATTTCTTCAAATAACCTAACAAAAATTGAAGAGGAAGCTTTTGCAAACAACAGATTAACTAAAGTAGAACTACCATCATCAATTGCGGAAATAAATGAAAAAGCATTCTATAACAATCAAATAACTTCAATCAATATCGAAGCCGCGGCAAGACTAAAAAAACTAAGTTTTGGTGTTCTCGCTAAAAATAAATTAACTCAAATAAATTTAAAGAACATTAACACTATTGAAGACTCGGCGTTGGCGCTAAATGAATTTACAATGCTTAACTTACCAAAAAATGTTACTCGTGTTTCAGAAAAAATGTTTTTCTTCTTTGGAAAAAATAGTGATGCTCATAGCGTAGAATTAACCATTGAAAATGGTACTGTTAAAAAACAACTAACTAACGCGCTTAAAGAAAATAATGATCTTCACTATTCAATCAAATAATTTTTGATCAGCTAATGGCTGATTTTTTTATTTATTTTTTGTTTTTTTGGATTAAAAACTATTTAATTATTCTGACTTTAAGCTAAAACCTAACTATCCAAAATTAATTAGGGATAACTTTATTAAATATTTGATTTATTTGATAATAAACATTAAAATTTTAATCTTAAAGATTGTTTTATTAAACGATATGATTTCGTAATTAAATATTAAGAAACAATATAAAAATATCCTTGCTTTATTTGCCTATTAATTCTTAAAAATTATTCATTAATCTTTATTATCTATTGCATAACAAAGAAGGTGCTTATATTATGCTGCACCCCAAAAAGGTTAGGAAATATCCACGAAAAATAACATTTGCACATTATATATTTTTAAAAAAATAGTGCATCGCCATTATATTAACGCCTATTTTATACTATGAAATAACATAATAATTCTTTTTTTAAAAAATAAATAATTTAATTTTAGATATTTGCTGCTTTAAAGTTTTTTTGCAAATTTCTTCCAAGCTTCTGTATTTCAGCGTAACAAATATAATAAAGTCCTAAATAGTGGATCAATTATTGCAATAGAACTTAAACTTATTAAAAATATTTCTTGACTTATATTATTGCTTCCAAAAAGAATTAGAATATATACAAAACTGGTTTGTAATCCAATCATTGTGAATATAGAAATTAAATTAGGCATTCAAACATCATTGGCTCCCCACAAAGATCTTAATGTTGTTAATGGCCCTACATCCATCAATGATTTAATTGCAAAAATGCTCATTAAAATGTAACAATATTGGTTTATTAATTTTGTCTCTATTGAATATATTTTAAACAAAGGGTAAGTTAAAATAATTCCCAAAATACCGAATAATAGCTGAACTATAAAACCCGTTTTATAAGCCAAATTACCAATTTTTTTAGCCTTTTCAAGTTTATTTTTTCCGATTTGTGTTGCCACAACAGATGAGGTAACATAACTTAATGCTAGCAAATAAGCAGCGAATAAATCATAGATATTATTCAGAGCCCTTCAAAGACCAATAAACCTATCATTTAATTTAGCGTCCGGAATAGCCTTGGATAATAAATATTGCGAAACAAATCAAATCCCTGTTTCTAGTGAGATCGGGAAACCGATTTTAAGAATTTCCTTAATATATTTATTATTCCATGTTTCTTTAAACTTAATTTTATGATTCTTGACAACATATTTTTTCACTAAGATACTAGATATCACAATATTAATTAATGAACCTATGATAATTTCAAGTGAGGCTAGGAATGCATTTTTTATTACAAATAGAATCATAAAAATTCAAATTGTTCTAACAATTGTTCCAACAATTACGCCAATTATAGCAAGTTTATTTTTCTTTATTGCTTGCAATGAAGAATTCATTATAAAGGCAATGGAAGTTATAAAAATATCAATAGTACCAATTCTTAAAAATTTTATAGCAAAACTATGTTCATTTTTAACTTCTACTTCAACATTAGTTGGAATATAATTGATCCCATCAGCAAATCCACCAACAAATATTTTATGATTTAAATCAAGTTGATAAACCTGCTCTAATTTTAAGTTAGATTTCTTTAAATTACTTATAAAATTGTTATAGTCAACTTCCTTTTTTCAACCAATAATAAAAGTATTTTTAGCGCCTGAAAGTGATAAAAGTTTAGGAGCACTAAAAAATACAATTAAATATATTGCGCCATTCAAAATTAGTGATAAATAAAAAGCTGATCAAAGAAGTTTTGCAATTTCTTTTTGCTTTCCTTGACCATAAAGATTGGATGCTACAACTAAAACACCAAGTTGGAATAATAATGGTAAGAAAGTTATTATTTTATATACAACAAATATCTTTGCAAAAGTATAAAAATAATAGCCATTGTAAGACCCATCAGCATGATAAACACGATTATAAAAACTGACAGCTAATGATCCCGCAATGGTAACTGTGGCGAAAAATAATGTCTGAATAAAAATGGGAAAAGATAACCTTAAAAGATATTTGAAGTTATATTTTTGTTTAAAATACTTGTCGTTTTCAATTGCTTTAATATTCATAGTTTATCTATTAATTTTACTAAAAACATAATTATAATTTTTGTAATAAAATATATAGATAAAATCATATCAAAACATATAGGAGAAATTATGGGTTTCTGGTCAAAACTAAAAGATAAACTTTTTGGAACAAAAGAGGAAAGAATTGCAAAAAAACAAGCTAAAATAGAAAGTAAGGAAAAGAAAAATCTTGCAAAAGAATTAAACAAAAAAAATAAATTAGAAAATTACATAGCAGGTTTATCTAAATCAAATTCCTCATTCATTGAAAGCATTAAACAAATACAAAATAGGCATAATAAAATTGATGATAATTTCTTTGATGAACTCGAAGAATTACTTATTATGTCAGACATTTCAATAAAATTAGTTCAAATAATAATTAACGAATGTAAAAAAGAAGTTAAAAACGAAAATATTCAAGACCCTAAATTGATTAATGAAATTATTGCAGACAAATTATTCACTTTCTACGCCTCTAATTCAATTATTGATACAAGTCTTAATGTTCAAGACAACCGAATTAATGTAATTTTGGTTGTTGGTGTTAATGGCTCTGGTAAAACTACTTCAATATCTAAAATCGCTCACAAGTTAATTCAAGAACAAAAAAAAGTTTTAATTGCTGCTGCGGATACATTTAGAGCTGCAGCCGTTGAACAGTTAGAGATATGAGCTAATAAAGTTGGGGCAGATATAGTAAAACCGCTTAACAATGAAACAGATCCTGCGGCAGTTGTTTATCGCGCAATTGATAAAGTTAAAAACGATAATTATGATGTTCTAATAATTGATACTGCAGGAAGATTGCAAAACAAAATTAACCTTATGCATGAATTAGCTAAAATTAATAAAGTACTGCAATCCAAAATACCAGGCGCTCCTCATGAAAGTTTATTAGTTTTAGATGCTACAACTGGGCAAAACGGTATTTCACAAGCAAAAGCTTTTGGCGAAGCGACAAATCTAACTGGAATTATTTTGACAAAAATGGACGGAACCTCAAAGGGAGGGATTGTATTAACAATTAAAGATGAAATTAATCTAGCCGTAAAATTCATAGGCTTAGGGGAAGGGATAGACGATTTAGCCGAATTTGATCTTGATTCATATATTTATGGTTTAATGAAAGGTATAAATGAATAATGGAAGATATTGAAGAAAGAGAAAAAATTATTAAATTGTTTGATAAATATGGGCAATTATTACCACAATCACAAAAGCAAGCCCTATATCTCCATTTAATTGAAGATTTATCTTTTGCTGAAATTGCTGATGAGTTGGCAATGTCAAGACCGGGCGCATTTGATGCTGTTAAAAAAGCAAGGCAAAAACTTATATTGCTTGATAAGAAACTGGGTTAAAAGTACTTATTTTGTTGAGTTAAAATAGTTATATTAATTTTAAAAAATATATAATTTTAAAAATAGTAAAACTTTTTAGAGGAGTTATTTAATGTCTTATAAATATAAAAGGGTTTTAATAAAACTTTCAGGAGAAGGATTAGCAAATAAAGAAAAACATTTAGCTATTGATTATGAACTAGTTGAAAAATTTGCTAAACAACTTAAAGTTATTATTGCCAATAATGTCGAGGTTGCAATTGTTGTTGGCGGCGGTAATTTTTGAAGAGGAACAAGCGCTGCGAAAAATGGTATTCAAAGAGTTAGAGCTGATTACATTGGTATGCTAGCAACGACTATGAATGCACTTGCCTTACAATCAGGTTTCGAACATAACGGGTTACAAACTAGAGTATTATCTTCATTAACACTAGATCCCAAGGTTTGCGAGGTTTATATAAATGAAAAGGCTAAAAAATACCTAAAAAGTGGCGAGGTAGTAATTTTTGCTGGCGGAACTGGTAGACCTTTTTTTACAACAGACACCGCTTCAACATTATATGCTTCCGAAATAGAAGCTGATGCAATATTAATGGGTAAAAACAATATTGATGGTGTGTATGATAGTGACCCTAAATTCAATAAAAATGCAATTAAATTCAATACATTAACTTATGATGAATTGCTTGAAAAAGACCTGAAGGTTATTGATCAAACCGCTGCATCAATGGCAAAAGAAAATAATATTGATATAATAGTTTTTGATATTAATGAAAATGAAGCATTATTAAGAGCTATTGAAAATAAGATACCAAATACAATCATTGCTAATAAAAAATAGAGGAATTATGGAGTTAAGTTTTTATATAGAAGATTTAAAAAAGAATATTAAAAAAACAATCGACAATTTTGAAGTGCAATCATTAAAAGTTGCTGTCGGAAAAGCAAACCCCGCTTTGATTAATAAAATTAAAATTAATTACTATGAATCGTGAATGAATTTAGATGAATTAGCTTCAATAAGTTCAAATGGACCATTAGAATTATTAGTTAAACCTTATGATATGGCAATTCTAAAAATAGTTGAAAAAACTCTTATAGACCAAAAACTAAATATTACTATTATTAATATGGGACATCAATTAAGATTAATTTATCCGCAAATGACAACAGAAAAACGTATGGAAATGACTAAGTTATTAAATCAAATCGCTGAACAAGCAAAGGTGGGGATAAGACAAATCCGCCAAGATATTAATAAACACATCAAAGCAGATAAAGAACTGTCAGAAGATCTACAAAAGAATTATTTGGACCAAATCCAAAAAGAGATAGACAAATCAATTGAAAACATAAATTCACTAACTAAAATAAAAGAAAAAGATTTAATGACAATTTAATAAAATCAAAATAGTTCACCGGAATTACTGAGAATAAAAAAATAAGTAAATTTATAAGAAATATACTTGTTCAAAAAGGCAAAACTATAATAAAAGATTAATGCATCTCATTAAAACTAAAAAAGTTTTGTGTAAATCTATTAGACCTTTCTTAAGAAATTTTATTAAGAAAGGTCTTTTAATTATAAAAAATAAAGAAAGAATAATTAAACCTAAATTATTAATAAATGCACAAACGGGATTTTAACAAATTGTCTCTTTTAATAAAGAACCGTTGTGCAAAATTCTAAAGGTAGTATAAAAAAAATGTGTAAGTTAATCTCTGGCTTACTTTTTAGTAAGTGATTTGAGAATAGCAATTACACAAATGTAAATTTATTACCAAAAAACAGGTCCTCAGTTAGGAACAACTTTATTTCATTTTTCTAACTGATTTTGGATTGCAAAATAAACTGTCTTTATTAAAGAGTCATCAGTAGGAAATGAAGTTTTGTTTCTTGATATTTTTCTAATATTTCTATTTAAATTTTCGATGACATTTGTTGTATAAATAAGCTTTCTAATTTCGGTTAGAAAATTAAAAAAAGCAATTAGTTCATCGATGTTTTTTTGTCAACTTTTAAGCGCATAGTGATACTTATAATCTCATTTTTCTTTGAAAATATCTAGGAATCTAGATACTTCATCTTAGGGACTATAGATATTTTTGTTTTGTTTACAATTAATGTTTTATATAGTGCATTTTCTATTAATGTTACTTTAATTTATTTGCTTTATCGCTAAACATAATATAAATATAGGCTTCAATAATTTGATTTGTACGTTCATCAATAGATTTTTTTCGATTTTTAAAATCCTCAAGACATTTAATAGGTTCTTCAACTATTGGGCTAAAAGATATTTCAGTAAAATTACCATCTTTATCTGGTAGCAAGGACATTATTGGTGTGTTTAATGCAAAATTTGTTTTTGATACCATATTATATTTACTTGGATCTTTAACCATTTCATTACTTAATCTTGAGTTATCCGGCTTAAACATTAAATCACCATTACCAATCTTGTAAACTAGTGTCATATAGTCTGTATTAAAATCAATATTCATATTTTTTAAATCTTTGCGATCTTCTGGTGAAGGTTTTTGCGGCAATATGTGTTCATAACTTAAATTTAAATAGCTTAAATCATTTTGACGTTCATCTTCACTTCTAAACTTTTCATATCAAAATGGCTGTTCGCGCTTATTTTTGAAACCGCTAAATACACGTGCAATAATTAATTTATACAGTTTATTTGACACTGGTTTAAATGATGAATTCTCATCAGTTATTTCATAATTAAATTTATTATTAAGATGTTCGCGCAATAACTTAATATTTTTATCGTCTTCATCATTTAACGATAGCATCTTAATAAGTTCTTTATAAATTTGATTAGCAAATTCAACATCTACAGGCTTATTATCTTTGAATAACAATTTATTTGTTTTATTAATTATTGATGTACCTAGAGATTGTCCTTTAAAATCAAGTTCCCATAATGTGTCAAACTTTTCAATTTTGTATAGTACTTTAGACAAAATAATAAGATTTTCTTCATTTAAATCAACATTTGGAAAAAAGTTTAATTTGTTTAGGATTGATATGATTAAAGGAACATAAATAGATTTAGAACCACCCGATGTTATATTATTGATTTGCAAATTAATAAAATTAATATATTTAATTTTTTTATTAAAGTCATCAACAAAATTTTTAAACTCTACACATTCATGTTTAAACACGGTTAAATTAGAATCTATAATATTATCTATTTTTTCAACGCACCCAGTAAATGCGTATTCGTAATATACAAACTCTTTTCATAATTCATAAATTATGTTTCGCGCATTTGAATTATGAGAGGTGAAAATTTTAAATTTTTCAAATGTTCTAGTTGTAATATCGTAGTAGTTTGAATTTATTTCTTCTATTTTATCTGCTTTACCTTCCTTAACAAGTCAAGCATCAATAAATGTCACTATTTTTTTAATGTCTTCATCATTATCTAATTTATTTGATTTTCTAAAATAAATATTAACTGTCTTATTAAACTCATTAATATTTACGCGGTTTGTTGTGTGCTGAAAAATTAAATTTCTTAATAAGTCTAAAACTCCAAGACGCTTGCTATATTGATTTATATTTTGAAATATTTTAGTTAGGTCTCCTCTATTGTACTCTTGTATAGAAACAATATTAATTTTTACATTATTCAAAAAGTATTTACATATTGATTTGATGTTATCCTTTGTTATTTCTTTATCGAAATTGCGCACTATTTCATTGTAATTTTCATAAAATCTTGTTGAACGGTCGACTTCTTTAGCGTTAAAAAATAGATTGTATAGTTGAGTGTAGTGTTCAGGACATTGAGACTTAAAATCTTCTAGCATTTTCTTAATAATTTTAATGTTGTTATGCCCGTTATCAGACAATAAAATTTTCTTAGCTTCTTCCTGATTGAGAGACATAGCTTTTCTCAATAACATTAAATAAATTAGTAATAGCGAAACTATTCTTTGTTGTCCATCAATAATATTGTATTTATAATTAATACTCATTAAAATTATAGTATTCAAAAATGTTGTCTGATCGTGTCCTTGACGTGCGTTTTTGGAATCAATTAAAATATTTTGAAAAAGTCCATTAATGATATATTCATCTCATGAGTATGATCTTTGAAATATAGGTATTTGGTATCTTAATTCTGTTTGCGATTGAATAATGTCTTTAAAAGATAATATTTCCGAAAGTTCCTTAATGGTTGTTGTTGCATCGTCCAGTTTATCTAAAAATGGATTACTATATTCACTGTTAAGGTTTGGTATATTAAAATCAACTAAATCATTTATCTCTTGAAGCTCCCACATAATATTTGCAACATTTGTAATATTTGCTATTTTATCAATGATGTTTCTAAACATTTCTAATACTTGATTGCTTTCTTGTGAACCGTCTTCACCCACAATATTAGATACGAACTTATCAAAATCAGCCCCTTTAGGTTCAATGTCTCAACATTTAATAAAATAGCGGCTTAAATACTTTTTATCAACTCTTAGCAAAACGTTAAACCAATATTTAGTTACTTGTAAATCCTCATTTTTTTTGTAATCTGCATCATTATCGGACTGATAGTTCTCAAAAGATTCTAAAGGTTTAATTATATATTCTTCTAAAAGTGAACCAAGATTTTCTCTTATGAATTGATATATTAATCAAGAATTATCTTTACTAGTTTTGCTATTTAAAAATGTAATAAATTGATCGCTCACGTAATAATCATCATTCTTTTTGAAAACTATTCTTGTACTATAAAGAACATCAATAATTTGTCTATATACTGAATGAGCGTATAAATTATCTTTAGATCTATAGAATAAAATGCCTTGTCTTTCCTCACCTAAAAAAGCTTGGTATTTTTTGTTGTTTCTATTAAAAATATATATTTTTTTATTTGTATCATTGATATTTGGAATTCAATTACCAACAGAATTATCAATATATGTTGTAATACTTGTGTCAATTTTTCAATTTTTATATCCATTATTACTAAAAAATTTTTTTCACTCTTTCTTACTTATTTTACTCATTTAAATCTCCATTTATTTTTTCTATTTCTTCAACAGCGTTAAACACTGACGTAATTGCTTCAACAACAATAGAGTTTCCTGCTTGTTTAAGTAATGACTCTTTTGTTAATATTCCTTCGTCATAAAAAAGTTTTATTTTGTCATAATCTTCTTTTCCAAAGCCCATTAACATAAATGCTTCACGTGGACTTATAAACCTATATTGAAGTTTTGCTTTATTATTGTTTTTGCACTTAATAATTCCAGTGCATGGTATCCTATCTTGTTTAGTAGTCAATGTATTAATGATGTAGTTTTTAGAATCATTAATTATTTTTTGTGTATTAACCATTCTTAGTCGAGAAGGTGTGTTATTAATCAACATATCGATATTTTCTTTTGTGTTGCTTCTAAAATCAAAGATATTCTTAAAACGTTCTTTTCGTTGTTCGAGACTTAATTTTTTTGCTTGATTTATTTTGCTAATAAAATCACGAAACTCAAAATCATTACTAAATGGAGTATATATGTTTTTTAACACACTTAATGCAAACACACGTTCTCTTTTTTGTATCGAACCTGCATCTAAACTATTAATTACTGTTGTGAATGTTTTATAACCCAATTCATCAAGAAACGCAACTCATTTTTGATACTCAGGCATAAATTTTTGAGACAATAAATTCTTAACATTTTCCATTATTAAGTACTTTGGTTTATGATAGGAATTGGACAAAATTCGATAGATTTGTCAAACAAGTGATGAAGTAGATTCATCATTGTTGATTCCTTTTGCTCTACCCATATTTGCAACTGAAAGTCCTTGACAAGGAAAGGAATAAGTAACTAAATCAATGTTGTGTTTTTTTAATATATTTGGATCTAACTTACGAATATCTACTTGATTATTACTTAATAGTATTGATGCAGCAAGATATTTTTTGAATTTAAGGCTTTTAAATTTAATCTTTGCAGGTGTTTTTGAGTTAAGAGATAAACAAAACTGCTTCAAAAATTCGTTCACTTGTAACTCAGTGGTTAAATTATTATTTGCCAATATTTTTAGATAATTATCATGTAAATTATGATGCATTGTGGCATATGATATGTTGGCACGTGCATCTCAATCAGCGGTGGCCACTATCTTAAACACACCCTTATTTCTTAATTTGTTTATGTTTGTAATTGCTTTATTTTGTGCTCCTATACCTGAAAAAGTTTCCAAAACGTTTATTGTTTTACTCATCAAAAATACAAAAAAATTCTTAAATTTCTTTAAGAATGTCAAGGTTTGCTATTAATAATAGGAGAATACTTTAAAAATGGAAACTTCTTAACTATAATTAATATATATATATATATATATATTATCTATACAAAATAATTTATTGATAGTTTTTTGTCGCATAGAAAAATTATATCATATAAAAATTCAAATAATTGTCCGGTGTAGCGATATATTTCATTAATTAGCGTGAAAAATGAGCCACCGATATTTTGAATTTGTTTAATTATACATTTTGCATAATT
>NZ_JBSQAX010000007.1:0-52618 GCF_053851575.1 Mycoplasma sp. 2261
ACCAGAAGATCCTAAAAAGAAAGAAGAAGGCAAAGAACAAGAAAAGAAACCAGAAGATCCTAAAAAGAAAGAAGAAGGCAAAGAACAAGAAAAGAAACCAGAAGATCCTAAAAAGAAAGAAGAAGGCAAAGAACAAGAAAAGAAACCAGAAATTAAACATTTAGGAAAAACTCTTCCAGAAGGTAGAGTAGAAGATGAAGACACTAAAGACACTTTAGTATCACCATCTCTTCCAGAAGCTACACCTGACCCTAAAGAAGATGAGTTGTTAAGTAACTTAACAGATGAAGAAATAGAAGAAATGTTTAAATTAGAATCATTAAAAAAGAGCTTAGTAAAGATTAATGAAATTAAAGAACAAGATTTAAATGATGTGCTAAAATCTCTTAAAGCTCTTATAGATAAACAAAATACTCCTGATTCTAAGGAACAAAATACTCCTGAAGTAGATAAACAAAAGAGTCCTGAAGAAAAACAACAAAAGAGTCCTGATGTAGATAGTAAAAAGACTCCTGAAGGAAATCAACAAAAGACTCCTGAATCTAAGGAACAAAAGAGTCCTGAAGACCTTCAAAAGTAAGTTTTTAAAAGAAAATTTAGAAAATTAATTACTAATCTTCCAGATCAAATTAAACAAAACATTCCTAAATTTGATGACAAAATTAAATTAGGCGAATTAAAATTAGCTCCCGAAAGTAAAGAATCTAAGGAAAAAAATAGTTAAGAAGGAATAATAGCTATTTTTACCAAAAACTAGATGACTTAAAAGTACCAAAACTTTAAGTTTGCATTCTATTTAAGCTACCCATATCACGATGGTAACTATCAACTTTAAAAAAATAAGAATATGGCTTGTTTTAAGGAAACTTCTAAAGAGAAATTAGAAATATTTAATTCTTTTAACTTTGCAAGGAATATTTTAAAACAATTAAATTTATATCGGTTTTATTTAAATTTGCCGGCGGTTCTTAAATTTTTATAATAACGAGTTTGCGTTTGTAAAAAAATATATAAAAATCTAGATGCATTTGTGTCTAGATTTTTTGCTCTTAAGGAGATAAAATAAAGAAATTAGGAAGAGAGAAATAGTTAAATATTTACGTTTCAGACCATAAAAAATGTGCAAAATAGATAAAACCCATTAGGAATTTCTTTTTAAATTGCAAAGAAAATAACGAGCGGTCTAATTATTGAAAAATCATAGAAGACATTTTAACAAAGCACAATTCAGTAGTAATAAAAAGCGTGCTACTAAAGAAAAGCATCTTTAAGATGCTATTATGAAAATGAAAGATAGATACTTCAATAACTTCGTTTGATATAATGAGAAAATGGTTTAATAAAAGCAAAAAATAAAACCATAAAATGGTTATTCAATAAAAAATTAAAATTTGAATATCTTAATTTTTACTAAGCATTATTTTAATAAAATCGCTTATTATGAATTTGCTACACTTATGAAATACGAAATAATTAATTGGTGCGCTTTTTGCTTGTATGAGAGCAACGTGTGATTAATTATTATTTGGCACAAACTAGGTGGATTACCAATGAAGTTATTGGGCAATGATAGATTGTGGCAAAATACAAATTTGAATAGTTACATTCAATTGACCATTCAGTTTTTTGTGGCACAGTTTAAATTTTTAAAAACTTTTGATTTTATAAGGATATATAACAGCTGAAATGTTTTTTGTTATTTTCAAAATTAAATTTAGATGTAATAGATAAAAAATAAAATATTATTGTAATTTAACTCGATAGTATAAGTAAAAATCTCGTATTAGTATTTTTATTTTGTCTATATCAACTTATTATAATATAATAAATACATGCTAGATTTTATACAAAAAAGAATACAAAAATCAATTGATAAAATTAATAAAAAATTGTCAATTAATGAAGAAGATATTTTAGAAATTTTAAGAGAAGTTAAGTTAGCTTTATTAGAAGCTGATGTTAATTTAGAAGTTGTTAAATCATTTATAAAACAAGTAAAAGAGAAGGCATTAAATAGCCAAATTATAGGTAAATTAAATCAGCAGCAAACTGTCTTAAAGATTTTTAAGGATGAATTAACCAAAATACTAGGTAGTAATTCTATTGAAATTAAACCAAAGGCAATACCAACAAAAATTATGATGGTAGGACTACAAGGTTCGGGTAAAACTACAACATCCGCTAAATTATCATTTTATCTTCGAAAAAAAGGGATATTCAAAAAACCACTATTAGTTGGTGATGATATATATCGCCCCGCTGCTAGAGACCAACTAGAACAGCTTGCAAAGCAAACTCAAACCGACTTTTTCACAAAGAAGGAAAATGATGCCTTATTAATTGTAAAGCAAGCAATTGAAGTAGCTGAACAATATAAAAATGACCTAGTTATTGTTGATACTGCAGGGCGTTTGGCAATTGATGAAGAGTTAATGAATGAATTAGAACAAATTAAAAAAAATATTAAACCAGATTACATATTTTTAGTTATTGATTCAATGAGCGGTCAAGATGTTATTAATACAGCGAAGGCTTTTCATGAAAAATTAAATTTAAATGGAACCATCATAACTAAATTAGATTCAGATGCAAGAGGTGGTGCAGCACTATCAATAACGCATCTTCTTCAAATTCCTATTGCCTTTATTGGGATTAGCGAAAAGATAGCTGGCCTAGAATTATTTTATCCAGATAGAATGGCAGATAGAATTTTGGGAATGGGTGATGTTCTTTCGCTTATTGAGAAAGCATCAGAAGAAGTTGATGAAAAAATGATGAAAAAAATAGGTTATAAAATGATCAGCGGAAAGTTTGATCTTAATGATCTAATGAATTCTCTTGCGCAAATTAAAAAACTCGGTAAGATGAAGGCAATTCTTAAATTAATTCCCGGAATGGCTGATAGAGTAAGCGATGAAAAAATAGAGGAAGCTGAAAACAAGTTTAAAATTTATACATATCTAATTAATTCAATGACTGAACAAGAAAAAAAGATGCCTAAATTATTAAAGAATTCGTCTCGAAAAGAAAGGATTCTTAAAGGCTCGGGTAGAAGTGCTCGTGAGTATAACATGTTATTAAATGATTTTGAGAGAATGTCTAAACAAATGAAGGAATTGGGTAATAATCCACAGATCAAAAATGGTATTTTAGGATAAAAAAGATGGGCATATTAAAACATGGACAAAAATCCAGATACAAATGTGCTCAGATTTTTTTGTATATGTTTATAAATGCATAAATTATTAGTAAACAATTTAGTTACGAATGCTTAACCTACTGCATTGGCAAAATTTAAAAAACTAAAAATAAAATGTAAAAGCCGGTTAGGCTTTTAATCCTGCCAAAAACGATGGCAAAATATTACCTTTTTTTAAAAGATTTTAATATTAATAAATGCTTTGAAGCAGGTGTTAATTTGGCTACTGTGAGTTCTTATTTAGTTAAGATTTTTTAAAAGAAACAGTTGATATGTTACTAAATTAATTGATGAATGGAGCAATTAAATAAAAAATAACAAAAGAGAAGAAGAAAGAAAAAAACTTTATAGTGCAATTTGAAGAGTTGCTGAAGATTTAAGAGGAAGCGTTGATGCTTGAGACTTCAAGCAATACATTTTAGTTACATTGTTTTATAGATACACGCCTGAGAACATTACCAAATATTTTAATGATGCAGAAAATGCTGCTAATCCAGACTCTTTATTTAATTATGCTGATATTTTTGATGATCAAATTGATGATGAAATTAAAGAACAATTAAAAGATGAAAAAGGTTTCTTTATCAAACCTTTTTCATCTTTTTATAAATATCTTAAGAAGCAGCAAAGATAATGAAAATCTTAATGAAATATTAACTACAGTTTTTGATGAAATAAAAGCTTCGACAATTGGTCATGACCCCGAGGAAGACTTTAAAGATTTACTTAAAATTATCTATGTTTCCTCATACCCCTTATCTTATATTTTATTTTTATTAACAATTTTCTTTATTATAAATAGATTTCTTAATAGTTTAATTGAGCTTACTAAGAAGATGTTTAAAGAAAATAAATTAGACAGTTTAAAAGTTTTTTTGCTATTAGTTTTTGAGTGTAGAATAAGTTTATATAAGGAAAGATTTCTAATATTATCAAGAAATTTCAAGAACACATTGTTTAAATATTTAGGACTATTTTTACATATATTTAAAATATTGTTAATTGCATTTTTTAACACTTTGTAATCTTTTGCATCAAGCTCTACGCGAAGTGAGCTTTTAATTGCATCAATAAAAAAGTTAGCAGTATGGTCTATATTCTCTTCATTTGTAATTTCTACTAACATTTTGTCGAATATAAACAATAAATTATATTTATTTTTTATAATAAAATGTTTTCATAATTCATCAAAATTTCTTAATTTAACATAAACATCAGAATAATTAATAAGAGATTCAACGAAAAAATCAGTAAATTCTGAAAACGAATTTAGGCTAGATAAATATTCTTTTACCTTATTAAATTTTTGATTATTTTTGATGTTAAATAAATATGTTAAAAAGCTAGTATTTAAGGAATCTTTTATTAAGGAATGGATTATATCTTTGAATTCCTTTTTTGAATCATTTATTAAACCAGAATTAAAAAGATATTTTAAAACATCATAAACCATATTTTGCTCATTTTTGAAAAAGTTGTTTAATTCTTGTTTTATTAGTTTGTAGTTAATAATTTTTTTTGATAATGCCTTTTTTTGCAAAATACATTCAATAATATAAACTATGTCATCAACCTTATGATCCTTTAATAGTATTAGAATAGCTTCTTTTGATCTTCGTTCATTTGTTAAAAAAATAAGAATTTTAGCAATGCTCTCATATTGTTCTGGAGCATAAATAAATTTCTGACTAATAATTTTTTTGATCATTTCGCTTATTGGCAACTTGCTATATCTTATGAATATTGAACAAAAATCAGTTATACGATTTCTATTGTGTAAAAGATTATTAAAATATCTTTGTGATTTATTTTGTCTGAAGAGAATTTCATTTTTATTTTTTCCATAAATCATTTTAAATAAACTTAAATTTTCACTACATTGTGATATTGGATTATATGAATAGATGTTGTCTTCTCAATATTTGGTGTCGGAAATATATTCATTAGTAAAACTATGATTATTAAGATCATTTTTAAGCATTTTGAAATTTAGAAAAAGCTTAACATAAATATCCATTGCTATTTTTTTATAGCCACGTTCAGTTGGATAAATTGAAAAAATATTTTCAAATAAATATTTTTTATTTTCTTCCCAATATTTTGTGTCGTTTATATTAATAAAATCAATTCGGCATTTTTTAGCAGATTCCGCAATTGTTTTATTTAGATTAATTTGTAGGTAATCAAAAATTTCAAATTGGTCGCTTAATTGAGTGTTTAAAAAAGATGAAATAGTATTTCTTAAATTCAATAATAATGGTGAGTAGCTAGTAATTATTATTTTTGCTTTGTTATTAATTTTCCTGATGGTTGAAATTAGACTTATTATTTTATTTTCGATAACAATGCTTAAATTTTCAATATCTTTTTTGATTACGGAAATTTGTCTATCTCTAGCTCCACCATTTAATTTAGTCAAAAGAAGTATTTTTTGAAATGGTAAATTGGAAAAAAAATCATTAAAGCCAATAGTTAAAGTAATTAAATTGGCTTCCGCAATTTTTTCATTGATACATTGGAAATCATTATTTCTAATATTTCAATCCTTCAAAAATGGTGAAAAAAAGTTATTAAATGGATTATTTGAGGATCAATCTATTGACTGAATTAAGTCTAATTTGCTCCCCATTTTTTTAAGGACCTTTTTATTGTTGCTATAAAATGCTTCCAAAAATTCACATGAGGCATTACATATAGCAAAATTATAAAAACTTTCAACTTGTAAATTAGACGTATCATTTAGAAAATTTGCTAACATCGATGGGAAGCATAAACCTTTGATTTCACCATTTTTATCCATATAACCATTAGTCGGAAAACCAATCTTTGAATTATAACCTGCTGAAAATGCGTCGCCTAGGGCAACATATTTTATGATAATGGGTTTTTTTGTATTCTCATCCATTCTATTTTCCGCCTTCATATGCATCAAAAATAACATTATTTAAATTTTTGAAATGATTAATTAACATATTGATGCCTTTTTTAATGTCATAAACACCGTTTTTTAGTAATAAATTGTTTTGCATTGCATATTTGGAAATATTTGCAAAAATATCCTCTAAATCAAAAGTAGGATTTAAATTAATTTCTTTTAGTTTCTCAGGATAATATTTAGACATTAATTGATAAAGAGAAACAATTAATTCGTTTTGATCAATGGCCTCTTGTCTAATTGATCCAACAATGGCTAATTTTGCTCCAATTTCATTATTTTCGATTTTAGGCATCAATAAACCAGGAGTATCTAACAAAAGATAATTTTTGCAATTAATTCATTGTTCCGATCTCGTAATACCAGGTATCGACCCGACCTTAGTTGCTCTCGATTTTGACATCATATTAATAAATGTTGATTTACCGACATTTGGCACACCTAAAACAACACATTTAAGGCTTGGAGTAAGTTTTTGCTTTTGATCATTTTTGGCCTTAAATTTTAGGAACTCTTTATTTAGAGCAATATTAATTTTTGCATATGTGTTTTGTGCTTTTAGGTTGGTAACAACTACTTGACCACGTTTTTTATAATCTTCAAGAAAAGGTTTGAGTTTTTCGAGATTAGTTTTATCCGCCTTATTAAAAACAAATAAAACTGGTTTGTTATTAATTATTTTGAAAATTTCATCATTAAAAGAACTTCGAGGTAATCTAGCATCCATTACAATAATAAATAAATCAAATAATTTTTGTTTTTCTTGCAATAGTCTAAATTGTTTGGCCATATGGCCAGGAAATCAATGGATCATATTATTTCCTTTCTATTCTTTTTTTAATATAAAATCCTTGCCTTTTTGGACTTCATAAATTGACAGATCATTAAAGTTTGTTTGTCGTAAAATTTCATATAAAACAATAGCTACTGAATTAGCTAAATTTAAACTGCGACAATTAGGATTCATAGGAATTCTTAAACAATTATCGATGTTAGTTTGCATAATTGTCTTTGGTATCCCTGTGCTCTCTGTGCCAAACATAACTCATATTTCACCTTCTTTTTGTGCCAGTTCATCATATTTAATATCGATATAATTTTTTAAACCATAACGTGTTATGTAAAAAATATTTTTGCTAGGATATTTTTTAATAAAATCATCATATGATTGATGAACCTCATGTTGAATTTCACTAAGAAAGTGCCCGGCCGCTTTTCTTTTTAATCAATGAGGGTGTAAGTCAAAAGCTATTGGTTTTATAATATGAAGCTTGGCTTTAGCAGCGAAACATGTACGGATTATGTTTGCTGTATTAGCATTTATTTCAGGTTGATATAGAATAATATTAATCATAGTAAAAATTTTACTATATATAGCAAAAATTAGCAAATATAAAACTCACTAAACAAATATTTAATCCAATCTTTATGATATGTTGGTAAATAAAAAAAGTTTGGTTTAGAAATAAACAAACTTTTTATAAATCTATAAATATAAACTACGATATTAAAAAACTATTTAAATAATTTTTTATATTGACCATATCCTTTTTCATCAAGTTCTTCATAAGGGATAAAACTAAGAGATGCGGAATTAATGCAGTATCTTAATCCGCCTTTATCTCTTGGACCATCACTGAAGACATGACCTAGATGTGAATCGGCGTTTTTTGATTTTACTTCTGTTCTAATCATTCCATGCGAAGTATCTGTCAATTCAACCAATAGACTATTATCTATCGGCTTAGAAAATGCTGGTCAACCGCAACCAGAATTAAATTTATCATCTGATATAAATAATGCTGTACCATCAACAATATCAACATAGATGCCTTTTTCATAATGGTTATTATATTTATTCATATAAGGTCTCTCAGTAAATGCTTTTTGCGTTACATTATACTCAAGTTCACTTAGTTGTGCTAAACGTTTTTCTTTTTCTTGGGGATTCATAAACCCTCCTTATATTTTATAATTTTATATTGAGTAAGTATATAAAGATTTTATATGATTTTATGCATAATTTAAATTATTTTAGAATTTGTGAATTAGGAATTTTCTAACTTAATAAGAGTTTGATGAACCTAATATTAAATATGCTCATATTAATATTTCAAAAAAACACCACAAATACATAGATCTGTGGTGTTTTAGCACTATTTTTTTACTTAAAAAGTAACATAGAAAAAATTTATTTTCTAATATTTAGTGATTTAATGGTTGATTGGTATAATGTATAATCTTCGTTTTTTAAGTGATTTAGCAATGCTTTACGGTGATTAACTTTTCTCATAAATCCACGCATTGAGTGCAAATCTTTTTTATTAATAGCAAAGTGTTTTTTTAATGATTCAATATCTTCAGTTAATATTGCTATTTGTACAGGCAAGTAACCTGTGTCTTTTTCATTTCTTCCAAATTGCTTTACCAATTCGCTTTTTCTAATTTTAGAAACCATCTTTTTCCTTTCATAACCTAGCAATAATCTTAATTACTACCAAGGAATAAATAACGAATACCTCAATATAGGGCATTCGCTTTTATTATATCATAAAAAAATAAAAACACGACTAGCGTGTTATGGTCAATTTCTTGAAATGGTGCGAACAAATGGACTTGAACCATCGACCTCACGATTATCAGTCGTGTGCTCTAACCAACTGAGCTATGCTCGCATAAAAACATGGGATAAACCCATATAAGTATATCACAAAAAAATTAACGTTTTGAAAATTGTCTTGCTCTTCTTGCTTTTCTCAATCCAAATTTCTTACGTTCCTTAACACGAGCGTCTCTTGTTAAGAATCCAGCATCTTTTAATTTGTTATGATATTCATTATTTGATGCTTCTAATAATGCTCTTGCAATACCTAATCTAATGGCTCCTGCTTGACCGGTTAAACCACCACCATTTACATTGGCAAAAACATCAAATTGATTTGTTGTTTCGGTAACACCAAATGGACTTAAGGCATCCATTAATAAAATTTCTGAATTTAAATATTGTTTCGCTTCTTTTCCATTAATTACAAAATTGCCTTTTCCAGGAATTAAGTAAACTCTAGCAATGGAAGATTTACGACGTCCTAGGCCATAGTATCTAATTTTATCTGCCATTATTTAACCTCTATTTGTGTTGGTTGTTGTGATACTTGCTTATGTTCTGCATTTGCATAAACATAAAGATTTTTAAATTGTTTGCGGCCTAATTTTGTATGAGGCAACATACCTCTAACTGCTTTTTCAACTAGAGCAATTGGTTTTTTAGCTCTTAAATCTGCAGCAGTAATTTGTTTTAAACCACCAGGATATCCAGTGTGGTGATAGTAAATTTTCTTTTCATCTTTTTTAGCTGTTAAAAGAACATCTTTTGCATTAATAACAACTACATTGTCGCCCATGTCAACATTTGGAGTAAATGTTGGTTTATTTTTTCCACGAAGGATTGAAGCAACAAGAGTTGAAAGTCTACCTAAAGGTACGTTGGCTGCATCGATGATGTATCATTTTTTATCAACTATTTCTTTTCTAATAATTGTTGTTTGACGCATACTTTCTCTTTCATGTTTTAAATATATTTAAAAATTAATGATCATTATTTATATACATAACTTAATATAAATAAATTTCACTAAACTATTATAGCAAAAAAAATTTCATTAGTTCATTTTTGCAATCATATATATTAATGCTGTTTCTGCTCGCAAAATTGTCTTGGTTAATGAAACGATTTCGATATTTTCTTTTTTTGCCAATTCTATTTCATTTAATGAAAATCCACCTTCTGGCCCGACAATTAGAAGAGTATCTCCTTTTCGTTTGGTTATCTTTTTATCTTTTTCATTTTCATAAGCTAAAATTTTGTTTTTAACATCTAGTTTAATAATCTCATCATAGGTCATAACTCTTTCGAATATTGGCATTGTATTTCGAAAAGATTGTTGTGATGCTTCAAGGATTATTTTTTTAAATCTCTTTATTTTGTTTTCTATTTGCATATTAGTTTTATCTGTGTATTCTGAAATAAAAGGAATAATTTTTGTTACTCCTAATTCAACGCTTTTTTGTAAAGCAATTTCAAAATTATTTTGTTTTATAAGCGGGATTGCTACAATTAAATCATCTTCTAATTCATTATCTATATTTAACTTTTTCTTAATTATGGCCTTATTAGGAAACTCAAAATAACATAAGTAAAACTCATTATTAAAGTTTATTAAAAAATCTTGATTTTTAATCCGGATTACTTTTAAATGTTTTTGTGTATCTTCATCTAAATAGAAATAATTTTCACTTTTAGAACTGCTAAAAAATTTATACATAATTATTAAATTATAAAATTTTTTATAAATATCTAATGCTTTATCCTTAAATCATAAATAAAAGTTTTAGAGATAGAAAGATAATAAGTTTTATTTTTTTAATAAACACTTAATAAACAACAATAATATAAGCACTTATTTTCTAAAAAAACATGTAATTAAATAATTAATCCAATTGCGGCCTTTTATATGATCCAAATTATAAATGCAACATTAAAAATAAAAAAATATAACGGAAATTCGGAATATTTAACATAAATTAAATAACTGTATTTATATTTTTATTGTTATTTTTGTAAAAAAAATGAAAAAATCTAACTTTTTTATATTAAACTAATAGCAAATAAAAAACAATAAAGGAGAATATATGATTAAAAATAAATTCCTAAAAGCATCACTATTTTTGTTGCCGATATTACCCACTGCAACATTAGTTGCATGTGCACCAACAAATAACAGCGAACATACAGTTCCAGACGCCGGGCCCAAAATTAATGAAAATAAAAAAACAAATCAAACATTAGATTTTACTAATTTTGGTGTTAAAAAATTTAATGGTCAAGTAAAAACCAGAACATTATTATTTGCGGCGGCAACAAGTGAAAATTTTCTAGATAAGGATGGTGTATTTTCATTCAGATTACACCACCGGCCAGTGGAAGGGGTTAAAGGCGAATGATTAGCCTTTGCCACAGAAGTTAAAGGAAGAAATGATAATACATTAGTAGATCCTTTGAATATAAAAATTGCATCGACACAAGCCGATGAAGGAGCTGGTGTTGAATATCCTTTAATATTTAAATTTGATAAGCCAGAAAACAAGTTAGGTACAGGAAAGTATTACACATTTGTTTTTTGAAAAAAAGATGGAACTGAAAGAATTGTTTTCAATCAAACACATATTGATAATAACAACGACATTTTTCCATCATTTCTACCAAACTAATAAATTAAGAAAAAAATTATATAGAGCAATCAACATTATGGATTAGGATTACTTAAAAAATAGGAATATTTTTTGTTCTTACTTGCGCCATTATGTTGTGCTCATTTTATTATTGTTACTTTTGATAAAAAACTTAAAATAAAAAGCCGAATGCTTTACATTTATGGATAAAAAATATGCCCATTTGCACACGGTGGCTAAGCAAAAAAATCCCTTTATATCTTTTATTGCTTTTTATTGCTTGCGGGGTCTTTTTTTTGATTTTTTGATTATTATGTTACGATGCTGGAAATTAAATTAATAATAATTTTGCAATATTTACATATTTTTTTTCTTATAAAGAACATGTCTATATGTTTTTGCTTTTATACAAATTTTATTTAGGAATCAAAGCATTTTATAAATTTGGTATAACAAGTTTTATAAGCATTCTAGGAAATATTTTTTTAAAAAATCAGTCTACAATAAAAGAAAAGTTAATAATATTGTCATTTATAAAAATATAAGTTATATCAATAGCGAAATATTAGAATGAATAAAAGAAGAAATAAGCAAATCCAAAAAATAGCTGTGTCCAAAATTTAAATGCCAACTTAACTTAATTTATTATGTTTTATGATACAATTTTTATATTAATTTTATATAAATATATAAAAAATGTAATGAGGTTACAATGCCAAATAATACTAAAAAAAATATTCATGATGTTATCGCTCATTTAAAAAATATGGGTTTTGTTTATCAAAATTCAGAAATATACGGTGGTGTTGTGAATACATGAGATTATGGTCCATTAGCAACTGCTATGATGACTCAAATCAAAAATATATGAATTAATGAATTTATAAGAAAAGAAAAAAATTATCAAATCGATTCTAAAATTATTATGAATAAGAATGTTTGAAAAGCTAGTGGTCATATTGATAATTTTTCTGATTTTCTAATTGAAAATAAAGTTAATAATAAAAGATACCGTGCCGACCATATTATTAAAGATCTATTTCCTGAAATTAATGTCGAAAAATGTACATTTGACGAATTAGAGAAAATCATTAAAAAAAATGTTAAAAAATATGATGGTGTAAGTGCAGAATGAGGAGAAATTAGACCATTTAATTTGATGTTTAAGACGCAAATGGGAGCAATTGATAACAGTTCTTCTGAAACCTTTTTAAGACCTGAAACCGCACAAGGTATATTTGTGAATTTTAAGAACTTGACTAGAACATCAAGAGCTAAATTGCCTTTTGGAATTGGCCAGATAGGTAAAAGTTTTCGCAATGAAATAACCCCCCGTGACTTTATTTTTAGAACAAGAGAATTTGAGCAAATGGAATTAGAATTTTTTTGCGAAGAAAAAGATAGCAATAATTTTTATCAGTATTGAATTGAAAAATGTAAAAAACTCGTTTTATTATTAGGTCTTAAGGAAGAAAATATACGTATAAGACCACATGAAGCAGAAGAATTAAGTCACTATTCAAAAGGAACAAGCGATATTGAATACTTATTTCCTTTTGGATGAGGTGAGTTATTAGGAATTGCTAATCGCGGCAATTATGATTTAAGTCAACATATGAAATTTTCTGGTGAATCTCTTGAATACTTAAAAGACGATGGGACCAAAATAATTCCGTATGTTATTGAACCTTCAATTGGATTGGACAGATTGCTTTTTGCATTGATTATCGATGCTTATACAGTCGAAAAAAATGATGATAAAGAAGAAAGAGTGATTTTAAAATTAAGTAAAAAAATTTCACCCTATCAAGTTGCTATATTACCTTTAATGAAAAAGCAGTCATTGGAAGCCAAGGAAATTTATAACAATTTATTGGAAAATACTAATATTAGAATAGCATATGATGAAGCTGGTTCTATTGGTAGAAGATACCGTAGACAAGACGCAATTGGAACACCATTTTGTATAACTGTTGATTTTGATACAACCAAAAATAATACTGTAACTATTAGAAATAGAGACACAATGAAGCAAGATGTAATACCAATTAGTGAAATTGCAAGTTATTTATTAGAAAACAGATAATAAAAGGAATTAATTTTGCAGGAAAGTGTTTGAGAATATGTAATTTCTAAAAGTGATATTGTTAATATTATTGGGCAATATCTGACTTTAATGAAGCAAGGGAAGAATTATAAGGCTTGTTGTCCTTTTCATGGCGAAAAAACGCCATCTTTTGTTGTTAGCCCAGAGCAAGGAATATTTAAATGTTTTGGATGCGGAAAAGGCGGAGATGTAATTAAATTTATTCAATACAAGGAAAATTTAACATCCTTTGAGGCACTAAAATTTTTAGTCAATAAACAAAACCTAGATATTTCCAAATTCGGCAATTTTATGAATAATTCCGCTATCACAACTGAACATTCTAAAATTCTTGAAGTCAATAAGGTAGCACTTAATTTTTTTAGATATCAAATTACTTTTGAAAAAAGCGCCGAATTAATAAAGTATCTGCACAAAAGAAACCTAAATGATAATTTAATTAAAGAATTTCAAATTGGTTTTTCATCAAAAAACAAGTCAATTTATGAAACTCTTATCGAACATAAATTTGATTCGTTTGAAATATCCAATTCATCATTATTATCTTCTATTGAAAATAAAAATTTTTTTAACGATCGTCTAATGTTTCCAATATGCGATGAATTAGGCAATATTATTGCTTTTTCAGGTAGAGACATTACTGAATTACAAAACCCTAAATATTTAAATAGTTCTGAGACTATTGTTTTTCGAAAAAATGAAGTAATTTTTAATTATTTTCATGCAAAAGATGAAATAAATAATAAAAGAGAAGTTTACTTAGTAGAGGGGCAATTTGATTGCATAGCCATGTTTAAAGCCGGATTCAAAAATGCCGTAGCAATTATGGGTACTTCATTATCACCAGCCCATCTAAAACTATTAAATAATAAAACTATTACATTATTTTTTGATAATGACAGTGCAGGGCAAAATGCAACACTAAAAAATTTAAGGATGATATTGTACTATTCAAAAAAATACAATTTAAATGCTAAATTTGTTATAAATACATTAAATAAAGATGCAGATGAACTTTATAATCTAGATAATGGTTTAACTTTAAAAAAAATGTGTGAAAACAAGGTTGATATTGTCGAATATTTATTAATACTGGCCAAGCAAAATATTTTAAACAATAAACAATCATTTGAGAGAAATGAAATATTTAAGCAGATATTTGAATATGTTTATTATATTGATAATTCATTAGTTTTAATGCTCAAAGAAAGATTTATTAATGAAAACATTTTAACTGCCGATTTATTTGAAAACTACTATAAAAATTCTAATCCTCTTTTCTTATCAGATCCATTATTTAAAAATAAAATTAATGAAAAAAAACATAGCACAAATCACCCAAGTATTTATACAAATGAAAATTATGATAATAACTTTTTTATCAAAAATGATATTGCAAGCCTACAACCAGAAGTTTCGAAGCAAGGAAATTCACCAAGTATTAATAAAAAAAATAAAAAATTCATTAATGCTAGAACAATATTAAAACAAGAAATAAGTAGGCATTATATGCTATTAAAGGAAATTTTGTTGCTAGTATTAAATCAACCTTTTATTGCCAAACAATGAAAAAATGATGGATTTCATGATCTTAATTTAGATGATGATTCACAAAAGATATTAAGAAAATTAATTAGTTATATTATCAAAAAGAACAAGGAAGGTTTAGAACTAAGTCAATCCAATCTTGTTTCGGTAATTGAATCCGACCTTAATAAAGCAAAAATATCAAATAATATTGATTTAATAAATGAATATAAATCATATCTAGAACAAGCAATTCAGATAAAAAATTTAACTCTCACAAGTGATAATTTGAAAAAAGATATCAAAAATCTATATGATCGTGTAGATGAGTTTGTTGAGAATCGAAAGAAACCAAAAAAGCAGATTTTAATGTATACCAAAGGAGCGCAGGATGACAAGTAATAATTTAGAAAAATCAATAGATTATGTTATTTCAGTAATTGAAAATGAGGTAGTTAAAAGGAAAAATAAAGATAAAAAATTTAAAACCCTATCTCAAGAGGAAGTTTTTGATATTCTTTATAAGAAAAAACTTTATGTTGATGATGAAGAAGCAGATTTATTATTGCTTAAATTGTTTGAAAAAAATCTTATTTCTAATAGTGTTGATGAAGGCGATAACGATGATGTTGAAAATTTTGTTCAAGATGCAGAATTTAACGAAAGTATGTTAAAAGATATTGATGACGAGGATGCTGAAAACGAAGATATTGACTATGACTTTGAATATGATGATAGCACCTTGGTACCAAATGATAGCATCAATTCTGCTGTAGAAGAAGATCAAACCTTTAGTGAAGATGATGAATATATTTCAAGCAAAATTAGTGAAACGTATGATGAAGAAGATGAAGAATATGACTATGATCTTAACGAATATGATGATTATAGTGAAGTTAATTGAAAAAGCAGAAGATCTAATGATGAATTTGATGCATCAAAACTATTAAAAAACTATGATAGTGAAGAAATAAAAATTGGTTCAGCTAGAAAAAATTCTGAGAATAGTAATTTGTCAAACAGATTAACTGAAACAAATGATATTGTTAAGTGATATATGAGATGAATAGGCAAGTATGGTAAGCTTTTAACACCAAAGGAAGAATTAGAAACAGCTGAAAAAATGGCTAAGGCTAGAGAGAATGGCGACAAATGAGCATATAAAAAAGCACGCGATTTGTTAATTAAAAGAAATTTAAGACTAGTTATCAATAATGCTAAAAAATATAAGAATAGAGGTTTGAGCTTTATTGATTTAATTTCAGAGGGTAATTCTGGAATCATGAAAGCAGCTGATAAATATTTACATACTAAGGGATATAAATTTTCTACATATGCTACTTGATGAATTAGACAAGCAATTACTAGAGCCGTTGCTGACCAAGCGAGAACTGTAAGGGTCCCTGTGCATATGGTTGAAACAATTAATAAAGTCTTGAAGATTGAGAGAGAATTACAACAAGAACAAGGTTATCCTCCTACAGATGAAGAAATTGCCAAGAAGTTTGGTGAACCCGAATTCACTGCTGATAAGGTAAGATATATAAGAAAAATAAACATTGACCCTATTTCACTTGATAAAAATATTGGAAAGGAAGAAAATTCAAGCTTTTCAGACTTTGTTAAGGATGAAAGTGTAATTAGTCCAACTAATTTTACAAGTCAAGAAGAATTGAGTGTCATTTTGAATGAAATGATTAATTCGTTAACAGATGAATCTGATCGATTATTAATAAGAAAAAGATATGGAATTTCTGACCCAAACGGAGAATCATATCGTCCTCATTCCTTAGATGAACTTGCTAAAGAACTAGGGGTAAGTAAAGAAAAAGTTCGTCAAATTGAAACGAAGGTTTTGCGTAAATTAAGACATCCGCAAAAACGTAAGCAATTAAAAGAGTTCTATGCTAATGAAAGTTATAATTTAGATTAAATCGAGGTGAAAAATGATTAAGTTGGGCAGTCATGTCTCGTTTTCAAAATCGGACTATCTATTAGGCGCTGCACGTGAATCACATCATAATAATGCTAACTGCATGATGATTTATCTCGGGCCAAATCAATCCCCTTATCGCGTTGAAGAAAAATACTACAAGTATGATGAGTACAATAAATTTTATGCAGATAAAATTAAATCCGATGATATTATTGTTCATGCACCCTATATCATTAATCCTTCAAACCCGCTAAAAAATAAGTTTGCGATTGATTTTTTAATCTCTGAAATTAAAAGAATGAATTTTATAGGGGCTAAAATAATTGTTTTGCATCCTGGCGCACATACTACTTTTAGCAAAGAAGAAGCTAAAAGTAGCTTAATTTATTCATTAAAAACAGTTTTAGCAAAAACTAATGATGTAACAATCGCCTTAGAAACTATGGCTGGTAATGGAAGCAATTATTGTAATAATTTTGAAATATTAAAAGAAATAATTGAGAAAATTAAATCTGACAGAGTTGCCATATGCCTTGACACATGTCATATATGGGATTCTGGATATGATATTAGGGATTATGATAATTTTAAAAAATATTTAAAAGACAACGATTTTTTAAAGTATATAAAAATTATTCACTTAAATGATTCAAAAAATCCGCTGGGTTCTAAGAAGGACCGCCATGATAATATTGGAAAGGGGTATATTGGTTTAGAAACTTTAAAAAAATTTGTTTATGATCCCGATTTTGATAATATACCCATTATTTTAGAAACACCATATATTGGCGACTTAGCGCCTTATAAAGAAGAAATTGCTTTATTATTAGATAACACAGAGCCTAGTTTATTTTAAATATCATTAAGATCGCTTTTTGTAATTTGTCTATTATCTTTGACTAAATCTAAAATTTTTTCTATCCTATTTTAAACATCTAGTTTCAAATTTTTTCTTCATAGTTTTTTGCTAAAAAAGGTAATAATTGCACCATTGTTAGAAATATAGTATTTGAGTCGCTTCTTAAAAACAACACATTTTATAACTATGCGCCTAAAACTTGGCGCATAGTTTTTGTTAAACTCAATTTTATTTAAAGTACTGATAATTATCTCATTTCTTTTTTTGTGAGCATACATATTTTAATATTTTCTAATGTAAACCTTCGGACAAACTATTTGAAAGAGAAAATTTAAGATCTATTGTTATAAAATTTAGTTTTCATATCTTCGCTTAATGTACAATATTAATCTCTATGACAATAGCAATTAACAATTGTTTATTTTACCTTTTTAATATATCTAAAAATTTGTCTCAATCAAATCTTACAGAGGAGGAGATATTTTTTTATTAGGAAAACTAGAAAAATGAAGTATCTCATCTAATAACATTAGTATTGAACCTCTAAATTCTTTATTATCAATAAATAAAGTAACGTCTGTTCTTTGAAATGCGACAAATTTATTTATAGCTAGTTTTTAGTTGTTTAACAACAAAGTTGCATTATTATATTTCGTGGTTTTTACTAATAAGGATTAAAATATATTTATCAAATTTACCCCCTTTTTTTATCTAAGGATATTTTCTAAACACTTAAAAGCCGAATATTCTTCTTCAATCATAATAGATTTAAAATCACTTGATCTATGTGCTCTTATTATTTTTTTGAATATCATCAAAACCAACAACTCTCTTTTGTATTGCTTAGTCCAATGAAAACACCTTTAGAATTTAATTTATACTTCGCCATTATAGCAATGTGCCTCGCCTATTTCTTCTAATTTTTATCTTAAAAGAATTTCATTGAGATAAATATTAATTAAATTAGTAACATCAGGGCTAAAACCATTTACATTCTAATTAGTAGATAGTATTTCTGCCTATTCTTATTTCTTAGCATGTATCAATTTCTTGCTAACAAAATCATCATTTACGTGCTGAATGGATTTTTTTACTTTTTGTATTTAAAAAAGAAACTATTTATGTTTTTAATTTATTTTATTGTTCTGTAATACCAATTTTTATTTAATTCTGCTAGCTTCCATATTTACTCATTCATACCCTATGCGTTATTTACAAACACCATTGATCATTAATTGATTTGATGAGAATTATCAAAAAAAAAAAAAAAAATGTAAAATACTTACATCAAAATAGTATTTAAAGGAGAAAAATGAAAAAAAGCAAATTACTTTTTATAGGATTTTTACCTGCTTTGGCAACACCGGTTATAGCTCTATCATGTGCAAATCCTGCTAAACCAGAAAAACCAGAAAAACCAGCTGAACCAAAGAAACCAGAAAACCCAGAAACAAAAACCCCTCAACAAGAAATGCCTGATAAGAGTAAACCCGATAAAACAACTCCCGATACCGGAGGAACTAAAGATGATTCAAATAATGAATCACAAGAAAAACAAGAAAAGAATGAAGAACATAAAAAAAATGAATCTTCAGATGTTCCATCTTCTTTCGAATTGCTAGGATATGATAAAGAAAACATTAAATTAGAGGACTTTAATCGCCAGATTTTCGGACAGGCTGATGTACCAAAAGAATACCAAACACCGCCAACATTTGAATTATTGGGTTTTGGAAGCGCAACTATTGGTGAGGAAGAATTTAGCAGACAAACAAACGGTTTAAAGATAAAAGATACTGATTTCAAGAGTTATGGTGGAAAATTTGAAAATGATAAATTAACTATTGAATTTGAAACAAATAATGATTCATATTTTAATAAAATAGCTACAATAACAATTGTTGTTAACGCCTTCGAAACATCGTCGCAAAAATTTACATCACAGAAATTAACCTTAACTAACAAAAGAATAAATTCATTTAATAATAAATTCACTTTTGATTTTTCTTTAAATAGTGAAATTAAATCAGCTACCCATAAGATTCAATCAATTCGTCTTGTAGAATTAATTATTGATGGTCAAAAGGTTGAACTTTAATATCTTTTAAGAAATCTCAATAAAAAAATTTAAAAGCAAAGGTTTGTTACCTTTGCTTTTAAAATTACTTCAATTATTCTTCGTAATTTTCAGGGCGGCTTAAGATCTTAGAACCATTTTTGGTAACAAGGATTGTATCTTCAATACGAGCCCCGCCCAAATCTTTTACATAAATCCCGGGTTCAACCGTGATAACCATTCCTTCTTCTAATACCACATTGCCTGTTCTTCTGCCAACTCCTGGTAGTTCGTGCACATCGATTCCTACACCATGGCCAGTTGAATGAGTAAAGAATTTACCATATCCTTTTGATTGTATATATTCTCGACAAATTTTATCAATCTCAGATGTTTCAATTCCTGGTTTTACAGCTTCGCGGCCAAGTTTTTGAGCTTCGCTAACAACATCAAGAATCGAAACTAATTCAGCTGACTTGGGTTTTCCAAAGAAAAATGTTCTTGTTATATCGCTAGCTCAACCATTGTATTGCGCTCCGAAATCAATTTTAACAATATCGCCATCAACCAATTTACGATTTGTTGGATGATGATGAGGTTCGGCAGCATTTGTACCAAATGCAACGATTGTTTCAAAGCTTTCTTTTTCAGCACCAAAAAGGCGCATTAAATATCCAAGTTTATTTGATACTTCTAATTCAGTCATGCCTTCAACTAAAATTTTCTTTAATTCCTCTAATGCTTGCAATGAAATTAAACAAGCTTCCTGGATGTAATCGGATTCTTCTTGGTCTTTTATTATTCTAAATTGTTTTCCTTTTACATTATGAAATTTTGCTTTTGGCATCATTTTTTTAAAATATTCAAATGTTTGAACATGTAAATAATCTGATTCAATACCAACATTAGAATATTTTTTCTTGTTTAGAAAATTCGATAGTGTTTCTTCTCCTGACTCCAATAAAATAACTTCAACATTCTTTGCAAATTTAGTTGCATATTCAATATATCTACCATCTACAAATAAAAAGGCTTTTTCTTTCTCAATTACAATAAAACCATCGCTTGTCTGAATACCAGCATATCATAATCTTGTTTGAGGCGCCTCAGAGATAATTGCATCTAGCTTCAATTCTTCGAAAATTTTGGTTATTTGTTGTTTTAGCATTTTAACTCCTAAACTCTATTTATTTTTTTTCTTTATGGTTTGTATGTTCATTACATTTTGGACAATATTTTGTTACTTCCATTTTTTCTGGATGCAACTTTTTATTCTTCTTTGTGATGTAGTTTTCCATTTTGCATGACTCACATCTTAATGTTAAACCTTCTCTTGGCATACTTTCTCCTTCTTTTTTAAAATATTTAATTTTTGAATACTTTAAATAACATTATGTATTTTAAAATAATTATAAATTATATTATAATTTGCTATTAATTTGCTTTTTTTAATATGTTAAGGATAACATAAAAAAATGATTAATTATTTTTTAAAAAATTATTTAATAACATAACTTTTTATTGCTATTGCTAACTATTAACAAGCGATTAATTATGTGATATTTGTTCTGAATTATTTTTTTGCTCTATATCTTTATTTTCTATACTATCACCTTGGATTGGCTCAATAATAATATTATCTTTTGTTATATCAAGATTCTTGATATCGTCATTATTTTTTTTCGAAATGTCTTCAAGATATTGCTTGGTTATTCCCTTCAAATACTTAACTAAATATATAATGCCGCTAATCCATGACAAAATAAGACCAACAATTAAAGGGATATTAACATAAAGAATATATTTATCATTTGAAACATATTTACCTAAATCATTATCAAAATTAGTAAATCATGGTGCACTAAATGCTATTGTAATAATTGCAAGTGAGACAATAATGGTTTTAATCTTACCTCACCAATTTGCTGCTACTTTAATGTCCCTCTTTACGGCATAAACTCTCGCACCATCAACCAAAATATCACGGATGATAAACAAAACAACAATTGGCAAGAACGAGTAGTTCATTATTGATATAAATAACAACATCATTATTGTCGCAATCTTATCTGCAATTGGATCAAAAATCTTACCAAATTGTGAAATAGTTTTTGTTTTTCGGGCTATATGTCCGTCAATAAAGTCAGTCACCATTGCTATAATAAATATTGAGACATTTAATCAATATATGATTGATAAAGTTATAGAGTATTTTTGATTACCAACAATTTTAATTCCATCATATCAAAATGTTCCATTGTGTTTAATAATTAAAAAGAAAGCGGACGACATTAAAAATATAAAAGGAATCATTAATATTATTCTCAACACTGTTAGTCAATTTGCAATACCAAATTTTTTTATGTGTGGGCTATTATTTTTGCTTTTTTTAATATCTTTAATCTTCTTCATAAAATTGACTCTCAATAGCATTAATTGTCTTTTCTTCTAATGCTATATTTTTCTTATCTTCTGGAATGCCAATATACTGAGTTTCAAAAAAATCTAATGTATCATTAATTTTTTTAGTTCACAAATTTGGCTGAGTTATTGTTAATTTTTCAGCGTGTTCTACAAATAGAGTATACTTCTCATCGTTTTGGAAAGAATATGCAAAATCCTCTCTATTAATTAATTTGGTTAGCAATTTTTTTACACCGTTTTTAATTTGTCCCATTTTAAATTGGGATTCATTTGCATCAAATTTCTCTAACTGTTTCATACTAAAATCAATGACATATTTATAAGTCATAATATATTCATAATATAACGCCAATGTTTCAGCATTCTTTTTATATTCTAATTTTGCTGCTTTTCTTTTTGCTCTTTTATTTTTTGTAACTTTTCAAGCGATATAAGCAATTATAAGTACTAAAATAATTGCGAGCAAGACATACACAATAGTTTGTCCATTACCCATATTTTTCTCCTTAATTATATTTTAAAAATTATATATTAATATCATCCAAACTACAAAACAATGTTAATTGTTTTTTGTCTTATATAAAATCAAAGCTTCAAAAGGGTTGAGTTCTTTTGGAATTTCTGAGTAGAATTTATTAGCATATGAACTTGCTAAAATTTTATAACCATAAAGTGGAGTTATCTTCTGATGCTTTGATGTCAAATTTGTAATTAATACCATCCTCTGTTCGTTAAGTTTTTTGCTAAATTTAAATATACCATGACTTTGTTTAATATTTCATACACCCTTTATGAAATAAGAAGAAAATTTGGAATTTAAAGAGAGTTTATTCAAGAAATAAACAAAGTTTATTGTGCTATCTTTATTAATAATTTGTTCCTCTACATTGTTACTTTCTAAATTAATTGGGTAAAAAATATTAGTATTTTCATTACTTTTTATTTTTTGTCCATTTCAAGGCATTTGAATATAAGACGATCATTTATTGAAATAACAATTATATTTATGATATTCATTTAAACTTATATTTTTATATTGGAGAAATCTTTTTTCCTCATTATAATCTTCATTGTTAAATGTGAAACGTTGGTTGAATTTAGCGCGCAAGACACCTATTTCATCGCCATAATAAAAACCTATTGAATGATTGCCACTATATAAAAATACAAAGAAACTTTTTGTTGATTCATTTAGGTAAGCCTTTTCATTAGCTCATTTAGAAAAGAAACGACCTGATAAATCAGAGCCGAATGATAATATCACATTTGAATGATTTTTAAAATTAGCTACAAATCTATATAAGGATTTAAAACTCATTTTATTCTTGAAATGTTTTTTTAATGCATCATTATTGCCAATAACAGACATTCAAGTTAAATACAAATAATCTAGGCATTTATTGTCGACCATTAGCATCTTTTTATATAGTTTGAAGTTATTATTACTGGTTTTAAAAATTACATTAATATTGCTATTTTTACGTTTGATAATCTTATATAAATCATTAATAAATTTTAATTTTTCTTCCTCCTTTAAGCCTTCAAAAGCAAGAAATTCAAAATTATCAAGTATAACAGTTGATACATTAAGTTGCAAGTAGAAACCTAAAACTGATTCAAAATATTTAATAAAATCAGATAACTCATATAATGATGTTTTTTCAAATTCTTTATTAATTAAATATGTATCTAATTTCGTTAAGTATCTATTTGACTCATAATAATTCAAATTATATAAACTCATCATATTATTTCAGTTAACAAAAGCTTGTCTTACTTCTTTTAAATTTATAATTGGAGCTACTTCAATTTGATTATTTTTAAATGTTTCAACAAGCTTTGCAAAATCCTTAATTGAACCATACCTTTTTTTTATTAGTCCAAGATCAAATCTATTTTCATATAGTTTTAGAATATCTTCAAAGCATATAACATTAACACTTAAATTTTTGAAATACTCCAATTTACTCATAACCCCTTTAAAATCACCAAAATTGCTTCCATTGGTATCAACAAAATTTTCAACTTTTAGCTCATATAAGATGATTTTTTTACCTAAATTAACCATTAATAAATCCTTAATCTCAATAATTTTATACTCAATAAATCAATAAGCGTATCTGGTAAAATGTTTCCTTTTTTAAAATCTAGATCAATATTTGCTAAATCAATGATTAACTGATTTAATGTGTTAATGTCAACTCTATTAAAAAAGTCATAGTGAAGTTTGACACGATATATATGAATATTAAGTATTTTTGCTATTTCATCATTAGTTAATTTTATTGATTTTAATATTCCAATTGTTTTTGCATTAAGCAATATTGCTGATATTTGCGATATCACATAATTGTGCTCAATCCCGTAGCTAATCTGTTCGTTTATCTTTTTTATAATAGTTTTTGTGTCTTGACATTTTAACATTGCCTCACTTAGGGCAAAATCGATATTATTAGATACTGCATAATTATTATCATTAATCATTTTTTCGCTTATATCTTTATTTATTAATAGCAATTTATCAATTTCTGATTCTATTATTTCTAGATTATGTGGTAGCATTGATAGCAAATCAATAAGGACCTTATCCTTGATTGTTCCACCTTTTGTTTTAATCATTTTATAAACAAAAGAAAATAATTCCTTATCGCTAATTTTTTCGATATTAATAGTAGTGCTATTATCATTTATAAATGCAAAAGCTCTTGATGCTAAAAAAGATTTATCATACTTATTTATTTCCTGTGTAAAAATAAGAATTAGATTAGCATCACTTAGTGATGCATTAATTATTTTTATAAACTCATCAATACACGAACCATTAACATATTTATTTTTTATATTAAATATAAAGGGATTTTTAAATAAAATGATTTTTTTATTTAAAAAAAGGGAATTGTTATTTAATGCATCTGATAATTCTTCTAATGTAAAAAAATCATAAAATTTAACTATCTCGATATCACCTGCTTCAATAGTTTTTTCTTTGTTTATTATTTCATTAATTTTTTTATTTATCAAAAAATTTTCATTGCCTTTAATTAGGTACATACTAATTTATTATATTATAATAAGGACATTTTTTGGTATAATAAACTAATATTATTTACAATTTATTTATTTAAGATTGGAGCATTAAAGAAATGTCAGGACATTCAAAATGAGCAACTACCAAACATCATAAAGCTGCAATGGATTCAAAGAGAGCACAAATGTTTCAAAAATTTTCTAAAGAAATTATTGTAGCAGCAACAATTGGCGGCCCAGATCCAGATTCAAATCCAGCACTAAAATTAGCAATTGCTAAGGCAAAGGCAAAATCGATGCCCAAAGCAAATATTGAAAAAGCAATCTCGAAAGTTTCAGGTGGTTCAAAGGAAGGCGCTAACTTTCAAGGATATCTATATTCAGGAACAGCCTTTGGTGGTATAAATTTTGTAGTAAGTTGTTTAAGCAACAACTTTAACCGTTTATCATCTAACATTAAACACTATTTTAATAAATATAATGGACAGCTAGGAAAACAAGGTACTGTTCCGTATGTTTTTGACCAAAAAGGATTAATTGAATTTCCAATTTCATTAGCTTCTGAAGAAGAAGTAATGACTACCGTTTTGGAAGCCGGCGCCGAAGATTTTAAGGTTGAAGATGACTTATATGTTATTATTACCCATCCATCAGATTTTCAAAAAGTCAAACAATCTCTTGATGAGATTCTAAAAATTGATAACTATTCAACTGCTGAAGTTACATATATTCCAAATAGCGAGGTTGAAATCGATGAAGAAAAAATGGGGCAACTCGAAAAATTCGTCGACTTACTTGAAGATGATGAAGATGTTCAGGAAGTTTGACATAATGCAACAACTATTGAATAAAAATTAGTTCTACTTAATAATTATTAATATTTAAAACCTTTTTCATACCAAGAGAAAGGTTTTAAAAATGCACAAAATAAACTTGTAAAATTTTTTCAGACAGTTTAGCTCATATTAAGAATTTGACTTGACAAAATCTTAATATGGGCATTTTTTTATAATGCAATTCCTTCGTTATTATATTAATTTACAAACTCCTTGATTTTTCTTGATAATCGTTAAAAAGTCATTTTTCGACATCCTTTGTTGAAACTTAAAAAAAATTTCGGATTTCAATATTGAAAAAAATATCCTATCCCTCTATTATCTAAGCTATTAATTATGTTTCTGTTTATTTCCAAAACTTTATTTTTAGAAAAATAAAAAAGAAATTTAAAGACATGATTTAAAGAGGAAAAAATATTCGAGATGTCAAAATTTATTCTCTTTAAATATTGCTTGTTTATTATGAGATTTGATTTATTTTCTTAATACTTTCTTTATTTTTTCCCATATTAGATAAAAACATTTGTGTATTATTAAAAATTTGATTTATGAAATTAAAAATAAACAAAAAGAAATTTATTCTAACTGCCTCATTTTTTATTATTTCATCAGTTGTACTTATTAGTGGCGTTGTAGTTAAAACAGAAATTATAGATAAATGACATCATAACAAATCTTCTTTTAAAAGTAATTATATAACTGTTTTTATTGAAGGTGCAGTGGAATATCCGGGCGAATATACTTTAAAGGATGGAGCAAATTATTTTGATTTAATAAGAGAAAGTATTTTAAAAAGTGGTGCAGATTTACAAAAGATAAATAAATCACAGTTGTTAAAAAACAACGAAAGAGTTTTTATTCCCTTTACTAAAAATAAAAAATTAAAGATAACAGATATCAATGATTTGCAAATTTTAATAAATTTAGGAATTAAAACAAACATTGCAAAAAAAGTTTTTGAATATATCAAAGAAAGGAATGTTAAGAATTGAGATGATTTATTACAACTACCGGGCATTGGTGAAAAAACTTATCAAATATTAACAGAAAATATAGATATATAGATATTCTATTAATATCGTCCATCAGTTCTTTTTTAATATTTATACTAATATTGAGAATTGAAATTATTTTAATTTCACTAGCTTTAATAATGATTTGCATTTTTAATTTTTTTAACATTAAATTTTGAATTACATTTTTCATTTTTAGCTCAATTATTTTTTTAAGCTATGTAGTTTACCAGTCAATTTTTGCAAAAATTGACGGGATAAAATTAGATAATGATTTAAATATGATTAGAGAATATAAAGCCTATCTAATATTCAAATATAAGGATGCTTATTTTAAAGTTTTTAAGACCAAAAGCATTATAGATATTGCTTTTATGAACAACTATGAGTATACATTTCATATCAAAGGAACACTTATTTTAAATAAGAATTTAAGCTCGTTTGAAGCTGCAAATAGGCTATTTTTTAATCTCACTAATTCAAATATTGAATTTATTAAAAAAAATGAAAAATTATCAATTTTTAACACAAAAAACCGCACAGTTATAGATTATCTTAATATCATCATTTTCAACAATTATAATCAAGCTAATAACATATATAAAAAGCTTAGTGATCTTAATATTATTCACTTTTTCACTATTAGCGGATTTCATTTTAATTTAATTTATCTATTTATATCCAAAATAATTAGAAGAATTAAAAATGGCTATTTTATTGAAGATTTTATCGCTATTCCTCTATTGATTATTTATTTAATATCAATCGAATTTCATGTAAGTGCAACAAGGTCTTTAATCTTTTTAATATTAGCATATCTAAATAAAATTATTTTTAACAAAAAAATAAACAATATTGCGCTATTAGTAATAACGGGTTTAATAATGGTTTTTTACAATCCATTTATAATGTTTTCATACTCTTTCATTTTATCATTTTTGATTACACTATCCATATTTATTACAATTTTTGTTTTGACAAAACAAGGATATTTTGTCAAAACAATTGCGGTATTTTTAATTGCCCATATTTATTCCACTTTAATAATTCACACTTTTAATAAAAACTATAATATTTTTTCTTTTTTTATTCAACTTCTGTTTATTCCAATTATTTCCTTAAACTACATTATTACACTTCTATTTTTTAGGATAAATATCATTATTGAAAATACCATCCTTTGATTTGATGCGTTCATTGACATAATTAGTGAATCAAACATAATCATAAAATTTGATACATCATGATTAATGTGCTTTATATTTAGTATAGCCTTATTAAAGGCTTATAAAATAAAACTCCATAACCAACTAAGGTTAGGAGTTTGATAAATTTAGCATTAATTTTAAATCATCTTCATTAATTATTGTTATACCAAGTTTTTGCGCCTTAGATAGCTTGCTTCCTGCCTTTTCACCAATTAATAGGTAGGCTATATTAGCAGAAATAGACGAAAGTACCTCGCCGCCGTTTTCCACAATAAGTTTTTCAAAATAACTTCTAGGTTTTGTAAGCTTGCCTGTTATAACAAAGGATTTATTATTTAGGATATTGGTTATTACTTTTTGTTCATATGATGGATTTATACCATGTTCAATTAATTTTTTAATTAAACTTATGTTTTCTTCATTGGAGAATCATTCTATTAATTGTTTAGTAATCTTATCACCAAAATCATAAAAATCTCTAAACACTTCAAAATTAAAATTTAAGGCATTTTCTAGTTTTAGAATTTTTGAAGCAATAATATTCGCAGTTCTTTTTCCGACTAATGGGATTGATAAACCAAATATCAAATTTTCAAGTGGTTTAGTTTTAATATCCTCAATTGATTTTAAAATTTTGTTTATTGACAAATATCCAAATCTTTCCAATTTAATTAATTCATCACGATGTTTATAAAGATTAAAGATATCCAATATATTATTTATAAAACCATTTTTGTAAAAATATATGATATTTTTTTCACCAAGTGAATTAATATCAAGCGCCTCTTTTGAAGCAAAATGAATAAGTTTTCTAACTTTTATTTCTTGGCAATCTTGATTCAAACAATATTGTTCCAACCCTGTTTCATTAAATAGCAAAACATTATTACAATATGGGCATACCTTAAATGGCTCTAGCTTCTCTAAATTATGTTTATTAGCCAAACCTATAACGCATGGAATAATCTCACCAGATTTTTTTATGTATATTTCATCACCAATATTTATATCTAGATTTTTAATAAATTCATAATTATTAAGCGTTGCAAAACATACTTTTGTTCCTGACAATTCAACTTCTTGCAATAAAGCGTTATATGTAACTAAGCCAGTCCGACCAACAGTAATAAAAATATCTTTTAATATGGTGGAAACAACATCAGGCTCATATTTAAAAGCAATTGCTGAATGAGGAAATTTTGCTGTTTCACCTAATTTATCATAAAATTTGAGCTCATTAAGTTTTATGACTATGCCATCAGTTTCATAGTTAAATAATAACTTTTTAGTCTTGAATTCCTCAATAAATTGTTCTATTTCTTTAATGGAAGAAACAAGGATTGATTGCTCTGTAACACAAAAACCCAACTTTTTTAAAAATTCAAATGATTCATACATAGTTTGAATATTATGTTTTTCCGGTGCAACAACATAATATAAGAATGATGAAAGATTTCTTTCTTTCACAATTTGTGGGTCCAATTGGCGTAAAGTACCAGCAGCAACATTGCGTGGATTAGCCATAGCCGTTTTATTTTCACTAAGCAATTTTTCGTTTATTTTCTTAAATTCATCAATAGGAAGAAAAATTTCACCTCTAACCTCAAGGGGCTTTTTATAATTAATTATTTTTGGAATATTATCTATTTGCAAAACATTATTGGTAACATCTTCGCCGATTAACCCATTGCCCCTTGTCACTGCTTGCATTAACTTGCCTTGATTATATTTAATAGAAATTGAGAGCCCGTCAATTTTTGGTTCAATAAAAAAAGAAAAATGCGAGGTTACCTTTTTAATATTATCAATAAATTTTTGGATTTCTGCAATGGTATATGCCTTATTTAAAGAAAGCATTGATTTATCATGCTTAACCTTAGCAAAATTTTTAGATACATTAGCATTAATTTTATTGGTTGGCGACTGCTCTAATTCTTCTTTTAAAAAAAGATGTTTATATTGCAATTCCAATCTTTTTAATTGATTAAATTCAATATCATAAATTTCATCGGAAACTAACGGTTTATCAAAATCATAATAATATTTATCTCATTGACTTATTTTTTGTTGTAATTCTAGTATTTTTTTTCTTGTTTCAAAATCTTTTTCATTCATATTAAACCTTTTGAAATGAAGCAATTCACCATGATGGTAAAGCAATATGGTCTATAGCACATATTACAACCAATGCAGTTAGAGTCATTAATATTAGCGTAGCAATCAAATCTCTTCAATTAGGAACTAATTGACGATAATAGGTTCTTTTTGCATATGGTTCATATCCTCTTGAAGTCATAGCATCAGCTAAATCATTGGCCTTATTAAAGGATGAAACAAAAAGTGGGACCATTAGGACAATGAAAGATTTTATTTTATCCTTAAAATTACCATTTTTAAAATCTACTCCTCGGCTTGACTGCGCCTTCATAATTCTTCCTGATTCTTCTAACAAGGTAGGAATAAATCTTAAGGCAATGGATATAATCATCGTAATTATTTCAGTCGGTACTCTAAATATTTTTAACGGATATAGCAGATCATTGATTGCTCTCGTTAATAAAACAGGTTTTGTTGTTACTGTCAAAATTGTTGTTATTAATACAACGCCATAAATTCTCAAAAGTATTGTAAAAGTTCGATGAATTGAGAATAATGATAATTGAAATATCGAATTAACATCGTTGTTAGGAGCAAAATATACTACATTAACTATCAATTTACCGCGATATATCACAAAAGCGTCAGCATTTGTTTCTGTTGAAAGAGGAACATATTTATCAATTTCGTAATACATCACCGCGCCCTTAACAGTTAGCATATTAATGACCAGGAGAAAAATAGCAATATAGATAGGAAACTTAATTTTTTTAAAAATAGAAATTACTGATTTAGTAGAAATACCATATAAAACCATACTAATAATTACTAAAATTGATAATGTAATATAATGTTCAGAAATAAAAAACAAAATTATAAATAGTATGTTAGCTAAAAATTTCAGTCGGGGATCAAGTCTATGAATTGGCGTCTGTATATTGAGATATTTGCCAATAATTGTTTTATCCATATTTATAGCTCCTTTTTATTTTTTTCACTTAATTATGTTATTTATTTTATCTGCCAATTCTTCAATATTTGTTACTTTTCCAATATTAAAACCAGCATTATTTAGCCTTTCTACATATGACAATAATTTTGTGGGAATTAAATTATTATCTAATAATAGTTTATTATCACTTAGAATATCATAGGTATTACCATCTTTAATAATCTTCCCATCCTTAACAAATAAGGTTCTATTTGTTCATTTAAGAGCATTATCTAAATCGTGTGTAACAATAATAATAGTTGTGCCTTGCTTATATAAATTATAAAACAGCTGGAGCATTTCTTCAACACCCTGCGGGTCCAAACCAGCAGTAGGTTCATCTAAAACAAGAAATCTTGGTTCCATAGCAAGAATACCTGCTAAAGCAACTCTTCTTTTTTGCCCTCCTGATAAGTCAAAGGGGCTTCTTTTAAGATAATCAATTGGTAGACCGACCATCTCAATATATTTAGCCGCTAATTCCTTAGCTTTGTCTTTTTTAATACCCATTGAAACGGGCCCAAAAATAATATCTTTTTCAATAGTAGATTCAAATAATTGATATTCAGCAAATTGAAATACAACTCCAACTTGCTTTCTTAATGCTTTAACATTTTTGATCTTTCTTTTACTTTTGGTAATATCAATATCAGTATATACTATTTCAACACGATCACTTTTTTTAGTTTTTTGAAACTTCTCTAAATTCTTTATATATTCATTTAATTTAGCTTGGTATGTTTCATCATTATCATCACTTTGTTTTTTTGGTTTAGATGGCTTTTTGGCCTTCTTAAACAAAGGGACATCACTAAAATGCAGTAAACCTTCATCGGGTAATATTAATGCATTAAGATGCTCTATTAATGTAGTTTTACCAGAGCCAGTTGGCCCAATAATTGAAATTGCTTCTGATTCATTAATTTCCACTGATACACCATCTAGCACCTTAATATATGTAGGAAGCTTTTTGTTATATTCCTTTGAAATATTGTCTACTTTAATTTGCATAATGTCTCCAATAATTTTTTATCGTCATATGTTGGCTCAATTCCGTGAATCATTTCACTAAGTTTGTATATAAAAGGTGAATCTATTTTTGCAATTTCAATTATTTGTTTGTTATTTAAAATTTCAATAGGTTTTCCTTGAGCTATCACATGGCCACCTGAAAAGACAATTAACTTATCAGCTAACAAAGCTTCATCCATATCATGAGTGATCGAAATTAAAGTTTTATTGGTGTTGGAATGCAGATCATGAATTATTTTGTAAATGTCATTGCGGCCTCGAGGGTCTAACATTGAAGTTATTTCATCAAAAATAATAATTTTGGGATCTAATGCAAGAGTAGAAGCAATGGCTACTCTTTGCTTTTGACCTCCCGATAAATTTTGAGGTTCCCTATCTAAAAAATTGCCCATTCCTACTTCATTGGCATATTTTTTTACAATTACGTTCATTTCATCATATGACATTTTTTTATTTTCTAAGCCAAAAGCAATATCGTCTTCAACAGTAGCGCCTATAAATTGATTATCTGGATTTTGATAAACAATACCAATTTTTTTTCTAATTTCCGCCAAATTTTCAGAATTTATTTCTAGACCATCAATAATAATTTTCCCAGATGAAGCTTTGTAAATTGCGGCAAGTAGTTTTGAAAAAGTGCTCTTTCCTGAACCATTATGTCCCAAAATGGCAACATATTGCCCATCTTCAATTGTAAAATTAATATTATCTAAGGCATATTTTTTAGCACCAGGATATTTATAACAAAGTTTTTTAATTTCAATCATAGTGATAATTATAAATATAATATTAATTTTATTTTTCAAAAATGCTTAAATTGACATTTTATTGTATACAATAAAATATATAAAAAAACTATATAAATCAACAACTATAAACATATTATTTAACTTCTTTTAATGCAAAAACCCAAGTGTCGTAGTTTCTTATAACTAATAGTTTTTTATAAATATTCTGCCTTTTTAAAATATAGTTTGGCTGAAAACAAACAAATTAAAAAATATTTTTAGATAAAACAAAAATTATGGTTTATAATATATAACGCTAATTGCGAGTGTAGTTTAATGGTAGAACTTTAGCCTTCCAAGCTAACTACGTGGGTTCGATTCCCATCACTTGCACCAGTTGCGGATGTAGTTCAATGGTAGAACATCAGGTTGCCAATCTGAATACGAGGGTCCGATTCCCTTCATCCGCACCATTTCAAAAAAACTTGGGAAACCAAGTTTTTTTGATTTAACTAAATTTATTCAAAATAAGGCAATTAAAACTTATATAATATTAAAAAATAAATAATAAAGGAGTTTTATGGCTAATGTATTAGTTTTATATTCTTCGCCTATATCAAAAGAGAAGTCTGTTTCAAGTGCTATTACTAAGAACTTCGTTGAGGAATATAAAAAAATTAACAAAAATGATGAAATTGTGGAGTTAGATTTAAACGAACTTGAAATGGCAACGCATCCAATGAACTCAAATAATTTTTCTGATTTTTTTAATGATGAATTATCGGGTAGATATATTGATATTTTAAAAAAAACCAACAAATTAATTATTTCAGCCCCAATGATAAATTTTAATGTCCCGGCAGTGTTAAAAAATTTTATCGACCGAATTTGTGTTGCTAATAAGACATTTTCTTATAAATACGCTAAAAAAGGTAGCTCAATAGGTTTGTTATCTAATTTAAAGGTACAAATAATTGCTTCTCAGGGAGCTCCATGTGATTGATATCCTTGAGCAAGTCACATTTCTTACCTAGAGGGCATCTGAAATTTCTTGGGTGCAGAGGTTAGTGAAACCCTTTTAATTGACGCAACAAAAGTAGAACCATTTAATTCTTATTCAATTGAGGAAATTATTAAAAATAAAATTAACAAAATTAAAGAAAGGGTTATGAACTTTTAATAATTTAAAATTTTAAAAACCAAGCTCTAAAATAATGAGAAAGCTTGGTTTTTTATTTTTATTTTAAGTCCAAATTTTTGGTAAAAAATTAGATCATCATTTTTTGCAAAATTAAGTTATTTTGAACAATAATTCTCCAACACAGCTTATATTTATATTTTATCTAAATTATCAAAAACAAAAAATATTAATAATTTATTGCAAAATAATAACAAATTAGCTAAAGCAAATATTTTTTATGAAACTTTTATTATTCTTTGCCTTCCATTAGCAATTGCAAAAATTGTACGCTTACATCCTTTATGAAAAATTGCCCATTTTCATCTCAATTATTATTTTGTTTTAAAAATAGGTCGTTGAGATTTGTTATTGTACTTGCGCCAGTTGCGTAATAATTATTTCCTTTAATATCTACAAATATGATAGCGAGCGTAAGTTTAAATTCTAAGTTATTATTATTTTCAATATATTTTCTATATTCTTCAATTAGCTTTTTAGTTTTGTCTTTATCTATGTCGTTTTTGTATGTTTTAATTTCTAAATAAATATAATGATTTTTGTGTACGATAACAAAATCTGGATAGCTATTACTCGTGTCTAAATTATTGATATATTCAAAATTAATTCCACTATGGACTGGATTTTTTGTTCAAATTTTTATTTTAGGGAAAATTGGTATATATTTTTCTAATTCGTTTACAAATGCTTCTTCGGCTTTTGATTGTAAATTAATGTTTGCAAAATTTTTATTAATTTCTTGATAAGCAAATTTATCATCTGTTTTTTTAATATAATCACTTTTAACTTCAATTAAATAGTTTGGCAGTGATTTTGAAGTATTTAAGACATATTTTATTTCTTTGTTTTCTAACTGTTTTTCAATATGCATTTTGTAAATATCGTTAAAAATATTAATTTCATGTTTAACTATCAAAAATCAGAAAAATGTTTTGCCCATTATATGTTTAATTTTTGTTTCATAAATTGAGTTTATCTTGTTTATTATATTATCCGTAAATAATGCTTTATTGGCCTTAATTGTTTTTAAATTAAACATTTCCATCTGAATCTTATTTTGTATTTTTGAGGTTATTTCAATCTTATTGCCATATTTTTTTTGATTTGCAATTATGAATTTGTTTTGAGAAAACTCTTCTAGATAGGCAAGGTATTTTGATTCAAAGTTTTCAATGGAATAATTATTTAAATAATTAGCAACTTGTTTTTCATAATCATCTAAATTAAAAACAGAATTAGATTTATTGATATTAACAAGAGATCCGTATATAAATTTTTCTTTTTCAAATTCAGGCTTCAAAATTAATCTTTTTTGGTCATTTACATCTCTATCAACATTGCTATAAATATAATACTTATTTGCAATTGAATTAATTCTAAAATCATAAGAGGGGTTTGGATTTCTCTTTATTCTTCCGATAGTTTGGGCGCTTAATGTTTTTGAAGAAACATTTCTAAGTTGAACTAGCATACATGCTCTCGGTATATTTCAGCCTGTTGCTGGTCCTACTTTAAAAATTATCACATCAGTGTCTGAATTGTATTTAGATATATCTCTAAGTGAGAAATTATCTTTTTGTCTTAGACTTGATTCTTTATCATTTTGATCAAAATACTTTACTCAGGATAAAGAATGTTTCTCTAATTTCTTTATTATTAAATCAATGGTTTCGTTGAATATTTTTTCTTTTTCAGGATCTTTACTAGCGTTATCAACTTGAATTAACATGGCGGCATTAATGCCGACTAAACCAGGTTCATTTTTATTGTCATTATATTGTCTTTTAATATCTTTAAATTTTAAACAGGCTTGTTCGAGAATAATATCGTTATCGATATAAGCAATGTCGTTATTATCTTCAATACCTTCATTAAAAATTTTTTCGCTTTTTAATAATCTGATTTTGTCGCTAAATAGATCTTTTTCGCTAAGCTCAATAAGATCTAAACTTAAATCAGTTGGAGTTGCTGTCATTTTTATAACAAAATCAGCCTCTGATTGCATATTGTGTTCAAATGAGATTTCATCTTTTTTATTTTTAGAAGTATCGGCGCCAATGTGAGCTTCATCACGAATATAAATTAATTTATAGTCATTTAGCTTTATTTCATCTAAAAAAGCCTCAATAGCATGTTGCTCTCTTAAAATTGCATTAGCCTTAAATGATGCTCCGCCCATGATATAAACATTATTTGGTTTAGCAAAAAACTGATAATTTTTTTCTACTTTAGAATTTTTATTAATATTTGAAGGGCTTTCAATTCTTGTAATTTTTAAATCGTTATTTATTAAATATTGTTTATACTCATTGAAGTTTTCTTCCATTTGTTTTGGCAACTCAGCACTCGATAATGTTGCAATAACAAAAACTAAATTTTGATTAAAATTAAACTTATTTCATTCGATTAATTTATCAATATAGTTAATCATCATAAATGTTTTACCAGACCCGGTTGGGGCTTTAAAATAAACAGAATTTTGCTTGTTTTCTTCTAAACTATTTATGGTTTTATTAATTAAAGCATTAATAACCTTTTCTTGAGAATTAGTTAGATTCATTATCTTCTCTTTTCTCTGGTTTTAAAGATGATAAATCATTTAATAGATTAATATATTGTTGTTGATTGTTTTTATCTATTGAAGTTATTCCAAACTCTTTTAAAACATTAATTAATTTATTGGTTAAGTCTTCAATATTAATATCGTTATTTGACGGGCTAACATCATAGTATTTGATGTTAAAAACATTTAAATTTGCTTTATATGGTTCGTTTTTCTTTATTCAATCAAAAGTTTCATTTTTAGTACCAACCCCGTGGTTTATTCTATAAAGTCTTTCATAGTTTACATTTATACCAATGTTATTTTCGTTATTTGTAACAAGAGTGAAGGTTCTATTGCCACCATCTTCGCGATTTAATTCTAAAACGGCATGAGCTGTGGTACCAGATCCGGCAAAGAAGTCAAGGACACGAATATTTTTTTTATCACTATGAAGTCTAATCAAATATTTTATTAATTTTATAGGTTTAGGTGTTTCAAAAGCATTTTTATATAGGATATCTCTTATTTCATTTTTTGAATCCTGTGTATGTCCTACAATTTCATACCCTAAAATTGTCTTAGATATAATATCTCTAACATCAGATAAATATCTTTTTAAACCTGGCCTTTTCGTGACATCATCTGGCAGGTATATCTTATTTTCTCTTATCAATTCATAAATCTTTTTTTCTGAAAATAATCACCCAGAATTTTCCGGGCACTTATAAACTTTTTTATTTCAAAGAATGTCAAATTTATTATTAGAATTTCTTGTTAAATCAGCTATTTTATATCTTCCTTTTTCATCACTAAATTTATACATTTTATTATTTTTTTCATTGCGTTCTAAACGATTAAATTTAGTTACTATTTGCTTATTTTTTAAATAACATAGAATATAATCGTGATTAACAGAAACGTAATGATTATTACTTTTTGGAGAATAATTTTTTTCCCAAATAAAATTACAAACAAAATTCTCTTCGCCAAAAATTTCATCCATCAAAACTTTTAAATAAGCTTGTTCAGCATCATCGATAGAAACAAAAATAACTCCATCATCTTTGAGAAGCTCTTTTGCTAATCGTAATCTTTCATTCATTAAATTAAGTCAACCATTACGAGAATATTTATCACGATAAATGAATTTTTTTGCCTTAACATCTTCATTATTATCTGCAATACTATTACCATCTTTTTTAGTTGATTCAGTATTATAAGGAGGATCAATATAAATTACATCATATTTATCAAGCGAAGGCAGCTCTCTCTCTCTCTCTCTCTCTCAATCACTATCAAATTCTTTAAAGCATCATAGTTTTCGCCGATGATTAATGTGTTATCTTTGCTTTTGTTTTCATCTAAAACAAAGCTAAGGTTTTCATCCTTTTCTAATAGCGCAACTGTTTGTCAATCACTTTCAGGCGCCACATCAAATCTAAACCCCGTTTTAATTCTTTGTGCAACAAATTGGAAAACATATTGTAGTTGTTTTTCGTCTTCTTGAAATTTTTCTAAAATTTTTATTGCCAGTCTTTTTTGGTCTGTGTTCAACTCTTTTGAAGAAATATCATCAATTTTCTGAATGTAATTTTTTAATAAACTCATTAATATCTCCTTATAGCTTATGATATTTAATTAATTTTACTAAATAAGAGAAATCAAAATAGATTAAAAGACAGTTTTTATTGAACAATTTAATCAATAGTTCTTTTTTATACAATCTTGTTTTTATAAATTAATAATATTTCTCTTATTAGATCTAATTTATTATAAAAATACATGCAACAAAAGTTAAATAATGTTTTCTTATATATATTTTTTATTTATATTTATATTTGCAAAATATATATAAAGATTTTAAAATTTCAATATAAAATGTTTTTATGCAAAAACGCACTTTTTCTTATATCATGATTTAATTTAAATTAAGACATTATTCTACAGGTATCTTATTTAATAAATTATAAGAGCTATAAATATCAATACATCAAAAAATCAAAATAACTTGATATCTAATAAATACTGCTTCATAACTACTTTTTTAAATAAAACATTTTTATCAACTATAATGTATTTAATAATATTAAATTATTTAAATAATGAGAAATATTATGATTAGATGAGTCATATTTACAATATTAAAATTAAACTTGTATATGATTACATTGTGGAGATATAATGAACCCTAAAAGCATTAAAGAAAATATTCTTGAGCATTGAATAATGATTGAAAAACTTAGCGAAGGTAATTGAAATAAAAAAGATTATTGCGAGATTAAACTAGATAAACAAAACGATAATTATTATGACTATTTTAATACGATTTTAAAACAAGAAACTAAGCAAAAAAAGGAAAAATATTTAGTTTTTATTTTTAACACATTTAATTCAAAAGAACTAATTGATCTTCTAAACAAGAAACATAATACTAAAATTAATGATGATGAATTAGAATCAATAGGAAATAACAAATTCAGTTTTGCTATACGTTTTAATAATAATCTTGAAATAGAAAAACAATCCACTTTCTATACTTGAAGTGCATATATTAGAGAGACCAAGAGTGATTTAGAATTTAATTCTATGTCTAAATTTAAAGAAAAAGAACATGAACTTTCAGATGATATTGAAAATATATTTAAAAAGAAAGAAACCAAAGATTTAAAAGCATTTTTTAATAAAGCATTTCAAAAATTAATACAAAATTATAATATTGATGTTAATCTTTCCAGATATAAAATAGTAAATGACGATGAAGATGATGCCTTATTGCATTCATTTTTTATTGATGACTTAGTAGAAGCTAAAGGAATATCAACGCAAAATCTAGACAAATATTTATCATCATCAAAAGAAGAAAATAGCAATGAATTAATAAAAATAAATTTAGATAATAAACAAGCTGATGGTATTAAACAAATCAAAGAAATTTTAGATCCTAAGAATTATCCATGTTCAAGATTTCCAAGCAATGTAGAATATGCGCTTTCATTAATGCAACAAATTGCAGTAAATCTATCGACAAGTAAAAACTATGAAAATATTAAAATGAAAAGTGTAAATGGACCTCCAGGAACAGGAAAAACAACCCTACTAAAGGATATATTTGCTGAGCTAATTACTCAACAATCTCTCGAAATATGCAAGCTAGATTCAAAGATAATTAAGGATGTTTTTTATAAAGAAATTAAAATTTTGCCTACACAAATTGCAAATAAGAGCATTTTAATAGCAAGTTCAAATAATGGGGCTGTGCAAAATATAGTAAACGAATTGCTTTTATTGGAAAATGTTGACAAAGATCTAGCAAATGAGATAAAGAATGCTGATTATTTTTACAAAACTGCTAATGCAATAACTGAAGAAAAAGATAATAATGAAGGTATTTCCAATAAGCATAAAATCACAAAAGAAAAATGAGGTCTTTTTTCATTAGAAGGCGGCAAAAAGAAGAATATTATAGAAATAATAAAAGCTGTCGAAAATATCATAAAAGAAATATACCAGCAAGAAAATAACAATTCAAATGTATATCAAGATTTTTTAAATTTATATAATGACATTAAAAAAGCACAAAATGATATACAAATGCACATAAACCTTTTAGCTAAAATAGAATTAGAAATACAAACTTTAATTGACGATTTCATGAAGGATAAACCTGACGATAAATTTGAAAATAGAAATCTTAATATTGAATCAATTAAAAACGCAATTAATGAAAGCCTAAAAGAGATAATAAACTTAATAAATAATAACCATAATGAATTAAAAAATATAAACAAATCTATTGAAAATTTAAAACTGCAAAAACCAAGCTGAATAAGTAAATTATTTAAAACAAAGAAATACAAAGAATTTAATGAAAAATTAAACTCCTATTTAAATCAACGCATTAAAATATGCGACTCACTATTATCTCTCGAATCTAAAAAGAATAACATAAGCAAAAAAATCGATAGTATCAACAGAATGCTAGATCAAAAAAATAAAATCGAAGATTTTTTTATCAATAAGAAAATTAATAAATTCAATGCAATTAATGACAACAATCTATTTCAAAAAAGTAACCCATGATTTAACAAGAATTTTAGAATCAAACAATCAAAATTGTTTATTTTGGCGATAAAAGTCAGAAGACAATTTTTATATGAAAACAGGGAGGCTTTAAAAAGCGCTGTCAAAATATGAAATAATAAAATCAAAGGAAAAACTATTGATAAATGCGAGTGTTTAGTGGAAGCATGAAATTGAATTAATATGGCTGTACCCGCAATTAGTTCAACCTTTGCAAGCATAAGGACAATGTACAAGAATTTTCCAAAAGAATCAATGGGATTTTTGTTTATAGATGAGGCGGGCCAAGCCGTTCCACAAGCAGCGGTAGGTGCAATTTTTAGAACGAAGAATATTATTGCTGTTGGTGATCCATCGCAAATTGAACCAGTTTCAGTATTAGACCAAAATACCTTAAAATGAATAAAAGAAAAATATAAATTGCCTTATGGTCTTAATAGCTCGGTGCAAGAAATTGTTGATAATCATAGCAAATATGGATTTTATAAGAAAAACGGAGATTGGATTGGCATACCTCTTTGAGTACATAGAAGATGTCTAAGTCCAATGTTTGATATTTCAAACGAAATTTCCTATGAAGGAAATATGGTCCAAGGAAAAGAAAACGGTAAACAAAAAAGCCACAATGGATTTTGGCTCCATGTTAAGGGAAAAGCCATAAACAAACATTATGTAAAAGAACAATATCAAGTTTTAAAAAAATATTTAGTTAAAATAAAAAACCGTGATGCAAATTTAAAAGATGTCTTTATTATTTCTCCTTTTAAAGCAATAGTAAAAGAACTCGAGAGAAATCTCAACGATATAATTAATAAAAGGAATATAGGAACAGTACATACTTTCCAAGGAAAAGAAGCTAAAATTGTTTTTTTAGTGCTAGGTTGCGATAAAGATAGTATAAATTCTGCTCAATGAGCTGTTGGCAGCAACAATCCAAATATTATGAACGTAGCAGTAACACGCGCAAAAGAGGAGCTTTATATAATTGGCGACAAGGAAGTATATGAATCACTCAATAGTGATGTAATTAAAGCTTGCTTAAAACACCTAGAAATTGTAAATGAGCAATAAAAAATTATATGAATATTAAGTTTATTTATATATGTTTTAAATGCCAAATCAAGTTATTTAAGAACCGATATTTTTCCTAGGTTTTTAATATAAGGATATTGTAAAAAAGAATCTAGTTATTTTTAATTTTTATAAAGAGCCCAAAAGGAATGATTTACAAATATACAAAAGATAGTCAAACACCTCTAATAAAAGCCCAACTAATCAATTTAGTTTTAGCAATGTTGAAGCACTAATTAAAAAATCTAAATTAAATGTAATAGAAACAACAAAGGGAAAGCTAAAAATTTTTACAAAAAGTAATAACCAAAAAGTAAAAAAAACTTTAGCAGACTCGATAGAAAATAAAAACGATTTGTATACAAGCAAGTGTATGGTGATGAATTAATTGATAATTTGCTTAAAAATTCATATGATGATTTAAAAAAAATGCAATTAAAAAATTAAATAAAAAATTATAAATCTATTTTAATTTAAGGTGGATTTATGATTTTTAAATCTTAAAATTGGGAAAATAAAAATGAATTAAATAATTTTGATTTATATTAGAGACATTTTTGCAATAAATATATTTTTATTAGATCAAGGTAGTAAATTAGAATAATACTAAGTAGTAAAAAGTGCCTTTATAAATGCCTTGGCTTTGTCTAAATTTTGGTCATAATTAGAGCATTAATCGCGAAATTTTGCCAAAACAAAAAAAAAAAAAAAAAATACTATAAAATTTGCTTTATTAAACTTAATTAAATATAAGGAGAAAAATGAAAAAAAGCAAATTACTTTTTCTAGGATTTTTACCTGTTTTGGCAACACCGGTTATAGCTCTATCATGTGCAAATCCTGCTAAACCAGAAAAACCAGAAAAACCAGCTGAACCAAAGAAACCAGAAAACCCAGAAACAAAAACCCCTCAACAAAAAACACCTGATAAAGAAGGTGATACTGATAAAAATCCTAATCCAGATAAACAAGGCGATACTGATCAATCAATGCAAGGCGATTCAGAGAATGATAAGCCAATTAAACCAGAAATTGAAACACCTGAATCAATTCAATTTAACAAAGACAAACAAGCAGTAATGCTTTTTGCTGAAAAAATTTCTAAGGTTGATATTTCAAAAGATAACTTTATTGGTGAACTTAAAAAAGAAGGGGCTGCGGCATTTAAAAAACTTGGTAAAAGTGATTATTATTTCAAAAATGTTTTAACAAAAGCATTTTCATTATTAATTAATCTTGACGATATCCTTAAAAATAAGGATAAAAATCCAAATGTAATTATTCAATTATTAGACGAAATTGAAAACATTTTTACAAAAAGCTTATTCAAAGGGCAAATTGATCCTCAACTTAAAAAAGAATTTAACAAGAATGTTAATTTAGGTGTTGAATTGAATAAACTTAATGTTAATTCAGATAAAAAATCAATAGAAGAATTTCAAAAATTACTTGAAGATGAAAAAAAATTAAATGAACTTCTGAAAAAATTTGATATTCAAGAATTTAATTACGAAGAAGAAACCCTTAATAATTCAATTGATAAGGTTAAAATTCTAACTCAAACTGATGTACAAGCAGTAGTTAAAATTCAATTATTAGGAGAAATTAGTAAGCTATTAACAAAGACAGCAAGTGATCTACTTTTCCCTAAGGGTGAAAATTTAAAATTCGAAGAAAAAACACAATAAGAAAAACAAATCGAAGAAGTTAAAACTATTGTTTCTATGGTTAAAAGCTTAAATATAGAAGCAAATGAATCTAGTTTTTCAGACCTTAAGAAAATGCTTGAAGAATACAAAGAAAATTACAAGAAAGATAATGATAAACTTTCTAAATATGGCCTTGAGGGAAACTCATATAATGAAAAATCAATTGACGAAGCAATAAAAACAACTGATGAACTAATCAAACTTTCAAAAATGAATAATCCAAAAGATGGCAATGATAAAAAATACCCAAATCTAAAAATTCAGTTGTTGGATCATTTAGTTAGATTATTAATGCCAAGTAGTGCTGACTTTTTACAAAACTAAAGCCCTAATAATTTTGTAAAGGTTATTATATAAGGTATCCAAATGTGGATACTTTTTTTATAAATTTAGTTAGAAAAGCATAAAAATTTCTAAAAAATTACTAATATAGAATTCTTATTATGCCTCTATTATGTCGATATTATTTATTTTGATTAAATTTTAAGATAAATATAATGAGTTTATTTTTATAAAATAAGTTATTTGCTATAATTTCTAGGTGCAATGTAAAATTGCCTAAAATGTGGAAGAATTTATTAATTCGTTTGAACCACAATTATCGAAAGGATTTTTAAAAATGGCAAAGGAAATAGTAAAAAAAGCTAAATTACAATTTTTAGCTGGACAAGCCAAACCAGGCCCTGCACTAGCAGGTGTTGGTATTAACATGCCTGAATTTACTAAGGCTTTTAACGACCAAACAAGAGATAGAGGTTCGGAACCGGTTCCTGTATTAATTACAGTTTATAAGGATAAATCATTTATTTTTAAATTATTTACTTCACCAACATCATATAAATTGATTCAAGCTTCAAAAATTAAAAAAGGTAGTGGAGTTCCAAACAAAGAAAAAGTTGGTTCAATTACTTTGGAACAATTAAAAGAAATAGCGGAATATAAAATGCCAGATATGAATGCAATAACTCTAGAAGGCGCTATGCATCAGGTTGCTGGAACTGCTAAAAATATGGGTATTACAGTTGAAGGTTATGAAGAATGACTAAAAGGAAGTGCTAACTAATGGCTAAGAGAGTTACAAAGAACGCTAAAGTTTTAAAAACATTAGTTAACAAAAAAGATATTTACCCTTTAGCAGATGCAATTGAATTAGCTAAGAAAGCTTCATTTGCAAAATTTGACGAATCATTAGATATTGCTATTAAATTAAATTTAGACACAAGAAAATCAGACCAACAACTACGTGGAGCTGTAGTGCTACCAAATGGTACTGGTAAAAGCATTAAAGTTTTAGTGGCTACTGATGAAGTTTCAGCGCAAAAAGCGGCATTAGAGGCTGGGGCAGACTTCGTTTATTCATCTTCAGAACTACCAGAAATTTTAAATCAAGATAAATATGAATTTGATGTGATTGTTGCCGATCCAAAAATGATGCTTGTTTTAGGAAAATATGGTAAAAAGCTTGGTCCAAAAGGTTTAATGCCAAACCCAAAAACAGGAACAGTTACAACAAATCCAGTTAAAGCTGTTGAAGAATTGAAAAAAGGTAAAGCAAATTACCGTGCTGATAAGGGTGGAATTATCCATGCCTCGGTTGGTAAAAAATCAATGCCTACTGAATTGTTGGCTCAAAATGCTGAAACCATAATTCAAACAGTTAAGAGATTAAAACCACAAACTGTTAAGGGAACATATGTTTTAAACATTGTAGTTTCTACTTCAATGGGTGCTGCTGTTAAAGTGAAAATCGATTAATTTGTTTTAAAAAAACTTAGCTTTTTGGCTAAGTTTTTTTAAAACAAAAATAATAAAATTAGACCAAACCCATAACAATCGGGGATTAGGTCTAATTTTATTTTGATATATTATTTTAAATTATAAAATGTCTCTCTTCCTTTAAACTTAGCTCTATTGCCTAACTCATCTTCGATTTTTATTAATCTGTTATACTTAGCAATTCTATCAGTTCTTGACATTGAACCAGTTTTTATTTCTCCGGTGCTAAATGCTACTGATAAATCAGCGATAAATGTATCTTCTGTTTCGCCAGAACGGTGTGAGATAACAGGAACTAAATTAGCTTCTTGAGACATCTTGATTGCTTTGATTGTCTCTGTTAATGAACCAATTTGGTTAATCTTAATTAATGAAGCATTAATTGCTTTTTTAGTAATAGCTTCCTTTATATATTGAGGATTTGTTACAATTAAGTCGTCCCCTACTAACTGAACCTTTTCACCATACTTCTCATTCATTGCAATAAAACCGTCCCAATCATCTTCATGGTGTGAATCTTCAATTGAAATGATAGGGTATTTATTAATCAATTTACCAAAGTAATTCACAAGTTCTTTAGTTGTAAATTCGTATTTATTTTTAGCATATTTTTCAAAACCAGCTCTTTTATCTAATAATGCCTTCTTAAATTTCTTAAATACATACTTCTTCGTCTCTGAATCATATAGTTCCGAACATGCAGCATCCAAGCAAATTGCAATCGAATTTACGCCTTCTGTTGCAGGATTAAAACCAGCATCCTTAATTGCTTTAACAAGAAAATCAAGTGCTTCTTCATGGGTATGTAAATTAGGTGCAAAACCACCTTCATCACCCACTTGTGTTCCGTGTCCTGCCTTCTTAAGTAATTTAGCTAATGTATGAAATACTTTATTTGCCATTTGCAGAGAGTGTTTAAATGATTTAGCCCCTACCGGCATAATCATGAATTCTTGAAAATCAATGGTATTTGAAGCGTGTTCACCACCGTTAATAACATTTAACATCGGCACCGGCAAAGTAAATGAACTTGCACTAATTTGTTTTAAAGAAGCCAGATATTCATATAATGGCTTTTTAGCTTCGATTGCAGCTGCTTTTGCGCATGCTAGAGATACAGCTAAAATTGCATTGGCACCAAATTTTGATTTTGTTGGAGTACCATCAGCATCAATCATAATATTATCAATCAACTCTTGATTTTTTACATCATGCCCAATTAATAAACTAGCTATTTCATTATTTATATGATCGCAAGCACTTTGAACACCCTTTCCACCAAATCAATTATCTTCATATTTTGTTCCTTTATCACGTAGTTCTAAAGCTTCCTTTGATCCAGTTGATGCGCCCGATGGCATTAGAGCTTCAGCGAAAGCTTTTTTAGTGGTTATCTCAACCTTAACTGTTGGATTCCCTCTACTATCTAAAACTTCATATGCATATATTTTCTTAATTTTAGACATTCCTATTCTCCTTAAAAATTCTTTAAAAATAAAATTAATTTTCGTCATCTAATAACGTTAATTTTTTTATATATAAATTATAGAATTATTTATTAATTTAGAAGCAACATTATTTATTTTAATAATGTTAATAGTGTAAAATTTTATATTATGGATTTAATAGAAAAAGAATTTAATGATTTCATTGATAAAATAACAGAAATAAGATATGACGACCCGCTCAAAGCGATTTATCTCTTAGATAACTCGAGAAATAAATTTGTTATTGATGCAATGCAAAAAGAAATTGACGCTTTCAGAAATACTATATTATTTCAGATTAAAAAAAACAATTTAAAAACAAAAACCAATTTAGATACTTTATCACTAATTAATTCATTAAAAAACAAAAAAATGGATTATATTTTTATGCTTAACTATAATGAATTAAAAAATCGAGATATAAATGAATATCTATCTGAATTTCAATTCTTTTTTAATGGAGATGGTTTTGACAATGGAGGATTTCAAACGCTAATATATGATTTATTGCAAACAAAGAATGTTGATTACAATTACAAAGTTAATAATATAATAATTAATCCTAAAATAGATGGTTCATTTTTAAAAAATGAGGCAATTGCTAAACTGGAAAAAGAAATATTAACAATTTACAGCAATGATGTAGCAAAAAGCAAAATCGCCAGACAAGTATTCAGTGCATATTTATTCAAAAATTGAATTAATATTTTAAAAAATAAAACTATTAGCGAATATGAAGAAATAATCAACGTTACTAAGGTTTTATTTGGCGAAAGGGATGAAAATTCACTATCAGATAATGAAAAATCATTATATTCATTATTTAAATAAATAATGTTATAATAATAACAATATTTTTTATTCAAGGAGAACAAAAAAATGTCAAGAAAATTCAATGAGGAAAATACCGAATTAATTATCGATTATACCATTAATGGCGAGGAGTGAACCAAGGCCTATGAAAAAGCTCAAAAATCATTAGCTAATGATGTTACAATTCCTGGATTTCGAAAAGGTAAAGCCCCTTTAAAAGAAGCTCTAAAAAGAGTTGATCCATTTAAAATTTTTAATAAAGTAATTCATGATAAATTTGATGATGTTTATAAAAATCATATAATTACTCAAATTAAAGACGAAGATAAAATTATTAATGATTATCACCCTAGTTTTGATGTTAGTGATTATTCTGACCAAGGTGCCACATATGTATTTAGATTCCCTCTATTTCCTAATGTAAATTTAGGTGAATATAAGAAACTTAATACTAAGTTAAACATTGCAAACATTGATAAAAAGATGATTGAAGGTACCAAAGAAACAATTCTAAAAAATTACGCTGTTTCCATTGAATCTAATGAACCAATAAAAATGGGTGATAGTGTAAATTTTGATTTTACTGGTTACATTAATGGTGAAAAATTTGAAGGCGGAGAAGCTGAAAAATTTGACATAGTAATAGGATCAAATCAATTCATTCCTGGCTTCGAAGAACAAATGGTCAATCTAAATCGTGGTGAATCAAAAGATATAAATCTTAAATTCCCTGAAACATATCATGCAAAAGAATTGGCTGGAAAAGATGTAGTCTTTAAAGTAAAAATTAATTCAGTTAAAACAAATAATTACCCAGAGGTAAATGATCAATTCTTAAAAGAAGCAAAAATAAATCCATTAGTAAACACTATCGAACAATTTAATGAATATGTTGAATTTGAAGCAACAAAAGCAGTTTTACAAGTAGCTTCGCAAACCTACACAGATGAAGCAATCAACGAAATCATCAAAAACTCTTCAATAACAATTTCTAACATAATTATTAATGAAGAAGCTGAAAAATATTATAAAAGTTTTATTCAACAGCTAAAACAAAAGGGGATTAGCGAAAGAGATTATTTTGAATTCACAAAAACCAATAAAGAGGATGTTCTAAAAACATATCAAGATGAAGCCTTTAAAAATCTTTTTAAATCATTTGTTTTAGGAAAAATTGTAGATGAGGAAAATCTACAAATCACTGATGAAGAATATGAAAATAAGGTTAATGAAATAGCTAAATCATATAATTTAAAACCAGAACAAATAAAAACCTTCGTTTCAAAAAAATCATTGGAACAAAATGAACTACCGCATAAAATTTTTACTTTACTAGTTCAATTTAGCGATTCTGAAAATTATGAAAAATATAGAAAATTAGAAGAAAATATAAAACAATATGAAAAGAATGTTGAACAAGCTATTGTTAAAATGGTACAATCAAAACCTAAGGACAATGATAAAGAATCAACAACTAAGGCTGACAAGGCTGAAAAATAGATAAACGCAAAAATAAAAATGCAAGATTAAATTCTTGCATTTTATAATTTCTTTTAATTATTCAGCAATAAGTGTATGCTTTGTGTATCAAGCAACAACCCTTTGTGGCAAGATAAAGAAAGTAAAAAACCAAATGTTACAATACCTAATAGTCATTATTTAATAAATGAACTAAATAATTTGTCCACCTGTTCCATCAAATTTCAATCTTCTAGCGCTTATAATGGTGTGGTTTGCAATAAATTTTTGTCTTGCACAATAAACTCATAGTATAGCAATTCCTAATGTAAAAACAAGTGATAAAATAATTCCTCAACGGAATAAAAAACTGTAAAAAATCAATGTTTTAATGCTGAAACCTCATATATTGAAGAAGGCTCATTTTTGTTTGTTTTTTTCCTTTATTTAATCACAATTAAATAATTCTTTTTTTAATTGTGCCTATATAAGGCAGCTGTCTCATTTTTTCTTCTCAATCAAAACCAAAACCAACAACAAAGTCTTCTTTTTGAATAATAAAACCATAATTATCAGGCTCAAATTCCACAATTCTACCACTAGGTTTATTTAATAAAGTAAGGACCTTAAGACTCTTAGGATTTCTAGATTTCAAAATTGACACAACCTTAGTCATAGTTTTTGCTGTATCGACAATATCTTCAACTATTAACACATCACGACCCTCGATATTATTAACAAGATCAAGAATTATCTTAACATTTCCTGATGGTTTGTCTTTCCCGTCATATGAACTAGTTATCATAAAATCCGTAATAAAATCTATGTTAATTGTTTTTATCAATTGAGCATAAAACGGTAAGCATCCTTTTAATAAACCGACAAGAATTAAGTTATTTGAATTTTTATATGTTTCATTAACTCAATTGCTTAGTTCAATTATTTTTGATTCCAATTGTTCTTGGTTGAAAAGAACTTTTTCTATTCGTGGATCAATTGTCTTAACTGCCATTGTTTTTCCTCTTCATCAATAATTTTTACTACTTGCTTATATACCTCATCCTCAGATAAATTGTTTGTATCGATAATTTTGTAATTAAGTTGAAAATCATCAGCAAGTTCTCTAAAAATTTTATAATAATTTTCATGCAAGTTCTTGAAATAATCGTAATTAAGATCTCAATTATCTATTTCAATAGCTCTCCCTCGCTCAAAAATTCTTTTCTTAAAAGTATCAAAACTTATATCAAGAAATATTACTAAGTCCGGTAATTCGCTTTTTGTAATTAACTTAGAAAATAAGGCTTTGAAGCCATCAAAATATTTAGGTTCCTTTTTGCTAAGAATTAACTTAGCAAAAATATAATGTTCAATAGAAAATCTATCCAAAAACAAATGCCGATCTATATCGGGTTTATCTTGCAATTTATTATAAATTTCAATAAATTTTGCTGAATGGTTTTCAATAATAAAACTTTGAAAACTAATAGTTAAATTTTGTTTCTTCTCATATAATCACTTTAAAAAAGTATTGAATACCTCATCATTTTCTTCAAATTCATTCAGTAGTAAAGAATTTTTATAATGATTAGCTAATTTGGAAGAAAGCGAACTTTTTCCCGCAGCAATCATTCCACTTATTCCTATTATCATAAAGACCCCCTAAATAAGAAAACTAAAAATATTTAAATTATTTTACTAAATGTTGTAATCAAAAAATAGTAAAAAAATAAAAAATAGCAATTTGTGTAATATGCTATTTTTTTATAAAAAAATAGTTAATAATTATATTAAAAAACATATAAAGTTAATTATAAATCTATCAATATTTTTGATAAAAAATTTAAATCGTTTTGTATATCATATGCCTTAACCAAATTAAGCATTAAGGCAATGATAGTCATGGGTCCAACACCGCCAGGTACTGGAGTTAAATATGATATTTTGTTATTTATATTAGAAATATCAATATCACCGACAATTAAACCATTTATTCGATGTATTCCTACATCAATAAGGACAACATTATCCTTTAATTTTATTCCGTCCAGGCAGCCACGGCAGCCAGTTGCTACAACAACTAAATCATTCAATAATAAATCGTCCTTCGGAGTATTAATATCATATCTTCTTACATGAGACCCATTTTGCTCAAAATAATCAGCAAGCGGCTTTCCAACTATCTTGCTTTGACCGACAACGGCAATATTCATATTATTAAAATTAATTTGATATTTTTTTAATAATATAACAACACCAAGAGCTGTAGCAGGGAGAAATGAATTAAAATTAGTTAGAAAATTTGCTTCTTGATTCCATTGTGTCAAACCATCAATGTCCTTAGTTATATTAATGCAATTAAGTAAATCTTGTAGATTTTTGACTTTATCCGTTTGCAAAGGAAGCTGAACTAAAAAACCGGTTGTTTCTTTGTTCAGAATATCAATATTATGCTTTATTTCTTCTTCTGATACGTTTCTATTTAATTTTATTAATTTTGTTTTAAACCCAAGGAAATGAGCAATATTTAATTTATGCTTTATATATATATTAGATTCCTCAAGATCACCAACCTGTAATACACCTAAAATTGGCATTTTATCTTCTGCCATGTTTTCAAATTGCTTTTTTATTTTAGTTTGTATTTCTTCCTTAGTTTTTTTACCATCTAAAATATTGTACATTTTTATACTTTTCTAAATGCACCAGTCTTACTTTGCACATTAATTGACGTTGTATCCTTCAATGATTTTGCATAATCCATAGCTTCTTTTTGCGTTTTAAAAACTCTCAAAGCTCTTTGCCCTTTTGGGTTTTTTACTGCCCATCCATCAGGATGATTTACGACTAATCTCACTGCCATTATTTTTCCCCTTTTATTTTAAGATTTACAATAAAAATACTTTATATATTATAAAATCATACATTATTTTTTAATTAAAAATAAGCTATTTTATTTAAAAAAAATAAAAAAACTTTTTTGTTATTAATATATTTTTTTATCAAAAAACCGGATTAAATTATTTTCTAAACTTTCCATCAAAAAAAGCAATAAAATAGGTTTTTACGATAATTGTAAAATTTAACTTAACAATTCAGCGAGATTACAATTGTTATTTTGAAATAAAGCCACCACAAATTAATAATTTCATAAATTTATTTATTTGCTAAATACCTTAATATTTTAAAATTTGCTATTTCCCAAAATTTTAAAAGGCCATTTCTTTCGATATCTTTTGAGTTTTTTGTAAATTGAAAAAAATAAATTTTAAGGAGT
>NZ_JBSQAX010000008.1:0-44837 GCF_053851575.1 Mycoplasma sp. 2261
GTTATCTAAAAAAACAGAAATTTTAGAATCTTTTGTTAAAACTGGTCTTATTTCACAAATAGAAATAGATTCAATGCGATCAATTAATGAAGATTTATAAAAAAATAAGAAGAGATATAAATAAAATTGTAATTTTATAATAAATTATTCTATTCCTAAAGTAGAGCTATTTTTTTTATTAGAAATTATGCAAAATGTATAATTAAACAAATTCAAAATATCGGTGGCTCATTTTTCATGCTAATTAATGAATTTACAAATATTGTTAAAAAAAATAATAAAAAGTTTATAATTATAAAGCAATATATAGTGTTGCCACCATAGCCAAATGGCCAAGGCATAGGTCTGCAACACCTTGATTACCGGTTCGAATCCGGTTGGTGGCTCCATTTAATGCGCCCGTAGCTCAATTGGATAGAGTGTTTGGTTACGGCCCAAGAGGTTGCGGGTTCGACTCCTGCCGGGCGCGCCATTTCAATAAAATGACCAAAAAAACGCGAATGCGTTTTTTTATTTATTTTATTAGATAAAATTAAATTGTGAATAAAATACAATTAATTCACAACTACTTAATTTTAGGAGTACTTAAAAATGAAAGATCAAATGAAAGATAAATTTAAAAATGTTATAGTTAAGACACCAGCTTCTTCAATGACAATGGGAATAACATCGGCTCCTGAATTAGGGAAGCCAATTTATAGTCTAGCTTTAATTCAACACGAAAAATATATTGATGCTTTAAAAAGCTGCGGCGTAAATGTTACCATTTGTCCAAAAAATGAAGATTTTCCTGACTCATGTTTTGTTGAAGATACAGCTGTAATTGTTACAGGAGAAATTGCAATATTATCTAATCCTGGTGCAGCATCACGTAATGGCGAAAAACATGAAATGCTGACATATCTAGAAAAATTCTTTGACAAAGACCACATTTTTAAAATCGAAGCCCCTGGAACGCTTGACGGTGGTGATGTTATGATGGTTAAAGATACTTATTACGTTGGTATGTCTGATAGAACAAACCGCGAAGGCATTCGACAATTTCATAATATTTTAGCTAGTGTAGGAAAAAAATGCATTCCAGTTCCTATGACAGAAATGCTACATCTAAAGACTGGCGTTAATTATCTAGAACATAATAATCTGTTAATTTCTGGGGAATTTATACACTACCCAACATTTAAAGAATTTAATCAAATTATTGTTGATAAAAGCGAAGCATATGCTGCTAATTGCATTTGAGTTAATGAGACAGTGATTGTACCAGAAGGATATCCACATACTCTAAAAGCAATTCAAGATTTAGGAATTTACAGGGTTATTACTTGTGATACATCTGAATATAAAAAATTAGATGGCGGACTAAGCTGCTTATCGTTAAGATTTTAAAACACTAAACTGGGTTCAAACCCAGTTTCTTAATGTTTTAAATATAAAATAAAGCAATGAAAATTATTGCTACATATATATCAAAACATAATTTATATGTTTAATAGGTACTTCTTTATATTAAATAAAGTGATCAAAATGTGTTGAAATAAAAAATAAAAGCATGCTTGTGGGTCGCATGCTAATATATTTTTTTATGAAATATAATTTAATTATAAAGCATATATTTTTTTTATTAATAACTTTGATTAAAAACAATTTAAAAACTCAAAAAAGAGCTTTTTATAGTCATTTACACCAATATTTTCAGGTCTAGACATTGGATGAATATTCAATCTCTTTAATATTAATAAAACAGTGCTTTTATTATATTTTAATATCAAATTATTAACTAATGTTTTTCTCTTGAATTGAAAACATAATTTTAAAAAATCTAAAAAGGGCGATAATTCAAAATCTATATTATCAGCAAAATCAATTCTTACAACCATCGAATCAACCTTTGGGCTGGGGTTAAAATCAGAAGGTTTTGCAACAATAACCTTTGAAACATTAGCAATACTTTGAAGCGCAACGCTTAATTTAGAATAGGTTTTTGAATTGGGCTTTGCAATTAATCTATCCCCCACTTCTTTTTGCACCATTATAACAGCATGTTTAACATATTTATAATTATCAATTAATTTAAATATAATGGGAGATGTAATATTATAAGGAATATTACCGACAACGACTTTTTTAAATTTTGAGACCAAATCAGCATCTAAAAAATCTTTATTTAAAAACTTAATATTTTTTGATACTTCCTTGTTAATTCATATATCATATAAATCTTTATCTAATTCATATGCTTCAAGACTTTTTACCTTATCAATCAGCAAATTTGTAATCGCCCCCAAACCGGGCCCAATTTCAATAACGTTTTCATTTTCCACGTCAGCTGATTCAACAATTTTTTGTTGAATTTTTTTATTAATTAAAAAGTTTTGCCCAAAACTTTTTTTAGCCCTTATTTGCATTTTCTATACACCAAAAACCTTTCTAATGTTTAGTCTTACCTGCTTTACAAGTAACTCCTCATCTATGCCCTTAAGATTGGCAATAAATTGGTATGTATATTTGACATATGGACTAATATTTGGTCTACCGCGCATCGGTGTTGGCGCTAAATATGGTGTATCTGTTTCGCACAAAATTCTATCAATAGGAATATTAATAACAGCTTCTTGTAAAGCTCTTGCATTTTTAAATGTTACTACGCCAGAAATTGAATAATATATATTTTTATAAGGCAATGTTTTCTTAACAAAATCAAGATCCCCACTAAAGGAATGAAAAATAATATTTATATCATTAAATTCAGAATTCTTAATTATTTCAAAAGCATCGTCTAAGGCTTCACGAACATGAAGCATTGCAGAAATGCCGTGTTTTCTAGCTACATTTAATTGTGAAATAAAACTTTCCTTCTGAATTTCTTTACTTGGAGAATTATCATAATGATAATCAAGTCCAATTTCACCAATAGCAATAACATCATCATTGATGATAGACTCAATAAAATTGCCATCGCTACTTCCAACTGCTTCAGTAGGATGAATCCCGATAATCGGGTGTAAAAATTCTTTATCTTTTTTGCATAAATTAATAACTTCAACTGAATCATTTTTCGAAGTGCCTACAATAAAAAGCTTTTCCATATCTTGCTTTTTTCAATCTAAAATAACACTATATGGTTCATCATAATATTCCTTAAAAGGATGGGTATGGACGTCTACGTATTTCATTTTATTTTATAACTCCTCCAATAATTGTTTAAAAATTAAAAATATTTTCTCTTTTCATACACTTTTTTTAGTAATATAAAAATTTTCATTTTTATGCAAGAAGTCTGACACTACCTTTATAACAGCAATTCTTATTCCTAATAAATTAGCGCAGTGTATTAAAGCACAAGCCTCCATATCTAAGATCCCAATATTTTCAAAATTATCCTTAATTTTTTCAATATCATTTTTAGAAAAAAACCTATCAGCAGACAATAAATCAGTGTTTTTTAGACCTAAAATGCTATTAACTTCCTTAGATAAAATGGAATTTGTCATAAACTTGTATTGATTATTAGGTAATTGGCCTAGCTTGTAATTCGGTAATTTAGTCAGATCAACATCAAAATAATATGAATTTTCAATGATAAAAGCATCGCCAACATTAACATCTAAAATGCAACCCGCCGGCCCAATATTAACAATCTTTTCAACCTGATAATCTTTTTCTTTTAACTTAGCAATGCTTTGTGTTAAGCCAAATGAGGAATTAACCTTACCAACACCGCAATACAATAATGCAAATTCTTTTTTTGAATAATTTGATAAGCACAAATGTAAGCTTGTATTCTCATTTTCAAATAAATTATCTTCTAAAAAGAAAATATTATTTAGAATGTCTATCTCACCTTTTTCAGCTACAACAAATAGGCTAATTTTTTTCATTTTATTTCCTTATAATATAATAATTTATAATAAAAAATTCTTGGGAATTCCAAGAACTTATTATACATATGAATTAAGCTACTAAACCGTATTTTTTTAAAGTTCTAGCATTTTTTGCTGTTACTCTAACAGTTTTCTTTGTGCCATTTTCAGTTAAAACAGTTACTTTTTGCAAGTTAAGGTCAAATGTTCTTTTTGAGGTATTCAAAGCATGTGATCTCTTGTTTCCACTCAATGGTTTTTGACCTGTTAATTGATCTCTTCCTGGCATTATTATCTCCTTAATTTTGTAAAACAGTATCTTTAATATTTTATATTAAATTAATTTTTTTTTTAATTTTTGTTCATATTCACATTTAGAAAATAAATTAGATAAACTAAATTACCTGTTTTTGCCATTTTTAGAGACGCTTATTTTACAATATTACTTTAACAACACTTTAAAGTTAATAATTATTTTTTTAAGTAATATGAAAATTTTATTTTATTATAATTTTACACAATTAATTACGGAGGTATATTATATGCTAGAAGCAAAAAATAAACTTAGCAAAAACAATACTATTAACTTAATTTTTGGCATTTTTGTGGGATTAACATCACTGGGTTTTTTGATCCTTAATATTCTTTCATACAAAGAAAAGGACAATTTTGACAATGAAATACCAACTTTATATTTAGTTTTTAAACGTTTTTCATCATTATTTTATTTTACCTATTTATCAAACTTTTTATTAGCTGCAACCCTGATTTCAGTAGCACTAAAACCAGAAAATGAAAAAGCAAAACAAATGTTTTTTATCTCTGTTGTATTAATTACAGTTACTTTTTTAATTTATTGAACCTTAATCTCATATCGAAGGGAAACATGAGAAAACTGAGTTAATGCAATCAAATCCCTAACAACTCATGCAATTAATCCTACCCTTGGTTTTATTGGTTTATTTCTAATTAAAAAACAAATAAAAATAACTTTTAAAACAATTTTAACAGCAATGCTAATTCTGTTTGGATACTTCATGTTTGCATTTATTTTGTACTTTGCAACATTTAATAAAATTAAGGAAAATCATGGTGTTATTATTTATACATTTCTAGATTTTAAAAATCCTTTCTTTTATAAAGGAAATAATAAAGGAATAATTATTGTTTTAGATATATTAATTTTCGCTTTAGGATTTGTTATTCCAATTGCCCTATGTGCTTTTTGAAAGGCAGTATATAGAATTAAATACATAAGCCGCAAAAATAAAAATCTTCAACAATCAAAATGCATAAATATTTCTGAAAATAAGTAGAAATTATTTAATTAAATTTTTAAAAACCAACTTCCGTTGGTTTTTAATTTTGGATACTTATTAGGCCGTTATTCATTAATCGCTTCTCTTATTAAATAGATTTGATCATCAATTCAAACTGTGTCGCCTACTCTAATAGTAGCATTTCGGCCTTTAGGGATTCTATCGTTTATTTTTACTTTGTGAAATGACAAAAATATTTTAGCCATTCCTCCGGTGCGACAAAGGTTTATTTTTTTGAGAAATTGACCTAATTTAATTTCGCTTCCGTAAATTTCAATTTTCATTAAAAACCTCTTTGCGGCGTAATTAAATGATAAAGTTTAGGATTTGATTGTGATGTTATAACAATTCGCATCTTATCAGCAGTGAATGATAACTTTATCTCATCATCAAAACTTTGAATAGCATCTTTTAAAAATTTTGAATTCAACGCTAATTTAAGCTCACTATCATTATAGCTAAATTTTTGTGTTTTAATCTCGGCATTAGCTATCTCATCACGTGTGGATGATATTGTTAAAATATTGTCATTAATATGTAATCTAATTTTATTATAATTTTCTGAAATAATAACCGATGCCTTGTTTAATAAACTATTTAGCTCCTTTTTAGTAATGATCAATTCATAAGCAAATGATTTCGGAATAATTCTAGATACGTCAATATAAACTTGGTCAACGACTTTTGATTCGATCACTGTTCCGTCTAACTCAAATAATATTTTTTGATCTGAAATATTCAAAATAACATCACCACTATAATCAAAATTCAAAACATCCTTTAAATTCTTAGCAAGTATTGATATATTAAAATTAACATCATCAGCAATCTCAGCAATTTCTTCAGCATAACGGTATTTGTCGGTTGCAACTAATTTAAACTGGTTATTTTGAGCAGATATATTGATACAACATAAAATAATATTTGTTTCAAGTGTCGAAGCTGAAACAGAAACATTTTTTACCATATTTTTCAGTTTTTGTCAACTAATTTTAACTTGATCACCATAAACAGAAAAATCAATAACTGGATATTCAAAAAGATTATATAAATTTATTGAAAAACGTTCGTTTTCAGTGATTAATTCAAGAGTATTTTCCTTTGATTTCAAAATAATATCGTTATCTAATTTTTTGACTATGTTTCTAAATAATGAAAGATCAACAAGAATTTTGCCCGGAAGAATAATTTCAGCATCAAGCGATACATTTATGTCGTGTTTAATGCTGATTGATCCGTTTGATCCAATTAATGTAATTTTATTTCCTTCAGCACTAAGTAATATGCCTTTTAATTCTGGCATAAAAGGATTGGCATCTATTGCTTTTGCCACCCTTTCGATAGCAGCATCTAATAAAAGTTTATTAATCTTTAATTCCATGAACTCTTACTCCTTAAATTGTTATATTACTTTTTTTAATGTATTTTGAATTTTTTCAATAGCAGTTTTTATAGCAGAATTACTTTGTAAATTAGCATCAACTCAGTTCAAAGAAGCAATAACAGTAGAGTGTGCTTGATCCCCGACAATCTTTCCTATTTCCTTCAAAGTAAAATCAAAATTATGTTTCAATAAATAAATAACTATTTTTCGAGGCATTACAACTTCTTTAACTCTTGTTGGGCTAGATATTTTCTTTTTATCAATGCCATAGTATTTACTTACTGTTTCAATAATTTTTTCAGGGGTTATTGTTTCAGCAGCTTTTGTGACATTTTTAAATATATTTTGAATTGTCCTTAAATCATATGTAAAGAAATCATCACCATCAGCAAATAATTTGATGCGACTTATTGCTCCTTCAAGCGCTCTAATTGATGAAGAAAAGTTTCTTGCTATATATCTAAATGATTCCTCTTCTCATAAATCAGGGTTTACATCATTCTCTTTAAGTTTAAATTTCAAAATGCTAATAACATCCTCAACACTTAAATCATTAATTTCAGTTATTAGACCGCCCTCAAATCTTGTCAGGAATCTTTGCTCAAAGCCACCAAGTTGGTTCGGTTGCTTATCAGCACAAAAAATAATTTGATTTTTTTGTGTCTTCATTGTGTTAATAATATTAAATAAAACATTTAAGGTGCTTTCTTTATTACCGTATTGTTGAACATCATCAAACATTAAACAATCATAAGAAGTCAGTTCGTCAACAATTTTATTAATTTGCTCTTGATTTCTTGATTTAAGTTGTTCCACTAACTTTCGGGTTAGATTATCCGGATTGATGTATAAACATGTTTTATTTTTCTTCTTAAATTCATTGCCAATAGCATGTAATAAATGTGTCTTGCCTAACCCGCTACTCGAATAAATGAACAAGGGATTAAAACTATCGTTATATTCATTACAAATTTGTTTAACCGCCTTAAAAGTTATCTTGTTAAAGTTGCCAATAAAATAATTGCTAAACGTTAAATCATTTTTAACATTAGTTATCTTTTCAGAATTAATGAACTTATGAGCTTCCTCATTATCAATGATCTTTTTTATTTCATTTATAGATGAAATCAAAACAACTACTAATTTTTTTTCTAGTGTATTAATTACTGCTCGTTGAATAGTTTGAAGATATGTTTGTTTAACATAATCAATAATATATGTTGGTGCTAAAATATAAGCATTATTTTCATCAGTACTAATTAGTTGAAGACGAGAAAAAAAAGTTTCATAAACCATTTCATCGCTAGAGTTATTTTTAAGTTCATTTTGAAGTATTTTATTCTCTACATTTAGATTCAATTGAGCTTCTTGGTATTTCATATAAATATAAATTATATTTTAAATTGATGCAAAACTATTTTTTTTAATTAAACATAATGTATTTACATACATTTTATTAACACTTTTATTATTATTTTCTTTCTTAAATTAAGTTGAAAAAAAATAATAAAATAAATTATCAACAAATAAAGATACTTAAATGAGTAGTTTGTTAAAAACTTTTATTAGAGGTTAGCTAAAAAACATAAAATAATACTAAAGTAAATTATTAATTAATAATTAATAAAATGCAAGGGGGATTTTTGCTTTTTTGGTAAAATAATATAAGTATTTTTACATAATAAATATTTTTGAAAAGGAGAGAAAAATGAAAAGAACATACCAACCTAAAAAACGTAAACATATTAAGGTGCATGGTTTTATGGCTAGAATGCAAACAAAAAATGGCCGTAAAGTTCTTGCAGCAAGACGTGCAAAGGGAAGACATAAATTAACTGTATCAGATGAAAAATAATTTGATGCTTTTTGTTTTAACTTTAAATTAATAATTTTGCATTATGAATAAAAAAAATACTGTTAAAAAAAATTGAGAATTTCAAAAAATTCTTAATGGACATAATCAAGTCATTTCACGAAATTTAATTGTTTATTTTACTAAGTCGCAATTTTTCAGATGCGGAATTTCAATTCCAAAGCAGTTTGCTAATGCTGTAGAAAGAAATCACTACCGCAATCAGATCAGATCGATTCTAAGAAAAATGGACATAAGTCAAATTAATTACGACACCGTTATAATAGCAAGAAAAAATTTTCTCCATCTCAATTGAGAGGAAAAAAACAAAGCTATTCACAAAATCTATGAAAGGATAACCGATGGCAAAAAGAAGTAGTTCTAAGCACTATGATTCTTTTCGGATTAACCAATCTCCTATTGACAAGCAACCAAAGGCTGTCTGAAAAAAAGTTTGAAAATGAATTAGGGTTGTTCTAATATTCATCATTATTTCTATCGGCCTAGTAGGTTGCGTGCAATCAATTGCAACAAAATCGGGAACTAAAGTTGGTTCAGGACAAGAAATATATACAAAGAACGACTATGTTTCACCAAACATCGCAACACTAAGATGGAATAAAGATCGCAATGAATTCTATGTTCCAAACATCAATACAGAAACCGGTATAGTTGCAAATACTTATCTTGGCCTAGAAGATCACGAACAGATTAATCAGTTAAGAAAACAAGATGCTCAAACCGGTGGACAATATGGTATATATGGTGGTACATCATTTGCATTGCAATTACAAAAGCCAAAAAATGACAATGCCGCTTTATCAAACAAGCCAGATGATTGACAAAATATCTCTAACATCGAAATAAAAAACGAAGATGGGCATAGAGGTGTTATCTATGGTAATGGTTTAAACAACATTTATCTTAATTTTGGTAATAGTAAAGGTGAAGGAAAAACAAAAGCATATACCCCTGTAAGTAAATTAACCGATATTTACCTACCTAACTCAATTGTTTTTGAAACATATGAGAAAAAAGTTAAGGTTCCCGGTTCAAATGAAACAAGAACAGAATTTGTCACTGACTATTCACACGTTAAAGATTTAAACCTCTCAAGAGTTGAATTAACTGGTGTAAATGGTTCAAATGTTTATAACGTTTTTCTAGCGGATATATACACAACATTATTAGCAGAAACATTTAAGATTTGAGTAGACCAAGATAATAATAGATCTGATTTCGCCAAGGCAATCTCTAAAAAATCAGGAAAAAGCATTTCTCAATTAAGAGCGTTAGATAAATATAGTTTAATTAGCGAATGGAACAATTTCATTCTTAGTTATAAAAATTCAATAGGTCCCGCAAAGGGAATTAGCGAAGAAGAAGGTAAAGAATTAAATAAAATCTTTCTTTCGGTTTCATCTGTTATGAAAAACTATGCTTCATTAACCTCTCTAAATGAATCATTATTTAAGGTAAATGATAAAAAAATCGGTAGGGAAATCAGCGTATTTAACTTTTCCTCAATCAATGATGCAGGAAATTATGCTCCTGATGCCTGAAAATTTAAATTAATGGCCTCAGATGCATTTGTACCCAACAAGCCAATAACTACCTATAAAGAGCACTGGGAACAAGGTCCTTTTTATGGCTTCTTTGTATATCCAGTTGCTCAGTTTATGAACTCCATAATTAGACCGTTAGGAACTACTGGATGAAGCGTGGTACTGGCGTTGGTTATCACAGTTATTTTTGTTAGAATTATCACTTTCTTCCTTACAACTAAAACAATATTTAGCGCAAGTAAGATGGAAGAATTAAACCAAAAGAAAGCAAAGATTGAAGCTAAATATGATGCTTACAAGGGCGATAAACAAATGAACCAACGTAAGCAAATGGAAATTAGTGAATTATACAAAAAAGAAAAAATTTCACCGCTCTCACAACTTGTCTCATCATTTATAACCCTCCCAATATTAATTGTTGTATTTAGAATAATTTCAACTTCTCCAGAAATTAAACAATCCACATTATATACAATACAGCTTTCAGCTACTTCAATTTATAGAATATTTAAAATTGGTGAGCTCCAATATTTACCAATTGTTGTTCTGTCAATTGCAGTTCAATTAATAGCTCAATTTATGCCTAAAATTCTTAAACTAAAGAAGAAGAAATCACTTCAAGCTGATGCCTATCAACGGGCTGCAATAAAAAAATCAAATAAAAAGGCATTTCTAATTCCAATTATATTTGCTTTTATAGGGATATTTTTTAGTGCTGGTTTGCAAATATACTGAATAATAGGTGGTATATTTACAATTCTTCAACACGTTGCTGTTCATTACATTCAAAAAACAAGATGATATAAAAATAAATTGCAACCTTTCCTATTCAAATAATTTAAATATAAAAAATAGCGAGCTTTTTTTGAAAAAAGCTCGCTATTTTTTATAGTCTATTTTTTTAATTTGTTTCCATGCTTTTCTTTTTTTATTTTTTGATGCAAATCATACATTTTAATAGCAGAAACTATCATACAATATAACGACAAAAAGGGGATAATAAATATTGCAGACAATAAGAAATAAATATGTAGTCTTGCATTATTGTTTTTTTTAGCATATTTCAATCCTAAAATAGATGAACTAATAACGAAAACTATACTAAAAATAAATAAAATTGTTATTACAATATAAACCGGATTAGACGTTCATTTTCCATAATTATTTTCATTGCCGTTCAGGTATATAGCCAATAAAATGCTAATAAATGCACACAAAAAAACAATAAAACAAATGCTAGCTCATGACTGCATCTTATACAATTTGCCAACATAATTATTCTCAGATTTATCAATTTGTTCCATAACATAACTCCTAAAGTTATTCTACCTAATCACAATATAATATATAATTTTAATATTAATTTTTATTTTGCTAACCAAAAAATGTAATTCATTTTATAAATAAAGAAGGTATAATGAAACTAAAAGACTATATCTCGATATATTTTCTTAAGACCAAAAAAATTTCACAGAAATACCGCAAAAATGAGACAGTAACACTACAGTTTTTTCAACGTCACAATAATGTAAAATTATGTGGGATAAATGAGGTCATTAAATTGTTGTGTAAAAACACTGATACGTCTAAATACACAATAAGATATCTTGAAGAAGGGTCAATAATACATAATAGAGAAGTCGTACTTGAACTAGAAGGACATTACTATGATTTTGGCATTTGAGAAGGCATTATAGATGGTATTCTTGCCCGGCAAACTTCAATTGCCACAAATGCACACAATGTTATTAAGGCAGCTAATGGAAAAAATGTTGTAAGCATGGCTGATAGATCAGATCATTATATAAACCAGCTAAATGATGCGTATGCTCTTAAAGTTGGTGGAATATATAACCACTCTACTCTTGCATCATCCAATTACGACCTAAAGCATACGTTTGGCAGTATGCCGCATGCCTTAATTCAAATGTTTGAAGGAGATATTGTTAAGGCAATTAAGGCCTACCATAAAACATTTCCAAACGATGACCTTTATGCTCTTGTTGATTTTCATAATGATGTTATTTCAGACTCACTTGCCTGCTTAAAAGAATTTGGCAAAAAACTCAAGGCAGTAAGAATTGACACCTCGAAAGCATTAATTGACAAAATGTTTATTGAGGGAGAAGCAGAATATGGTGTTACCCAAAATCAAGTAAAGAGATTAAGAGAAGCTCTAGATAATAACAATGGAAAACATGTTAAAATAACTGTTTCATCAGGATTTAATGCTAAAAGAATTAAAGAATTTGAGGATGAAAATACACCGGTAGATACATACGGCGTTGGAGCATCATTATTGAAAGTATGAATAAATTTTAGTGCCGACGCAACTAAATTAAATGATAAATATATCGCAAAAGAGGGAAGAGGATATCTAAAAAATAACAAACTTAAAACTTATAGAGGGGAAATTATTTAATGGAAGAAAATCACAAGAAAAAAATAAAAGATAATATCTTTAATTTTATTGGCTACTTAGTTATTTTTCTTTTTTTAGCAATAGGAATTATTTTGTTTTTAGTTGCGTCTCATGTTTTTGGTTCTATAGGCAGGGGAGGAACTATAGCATCATATATCTTTGGCTCAATTTCGCTTATTTTATTTATCCTAATAATAATAAAAATATTTCTAATTATTGCTTCAGAAAACAAATACGCAAAAAACGCAATTGATGTCAATAAAATATTTGAGGGCGTAGAGCTAGATGAAGAAGAAAAAAACACCCACAACTTATTTTTAGAAGAATATCATAAAGAAATATCAAGTCTAAACATCTACTTTGGTGCCTTTGTTTTAATTGAACAAAAACATTATAAAAAAGACATTGATATAAATCATCCAAAAGTAAGAATGCTTATTGAACAAATGATTATTGATGGTATAAAAAAATATGGTTTTTTTGACCTATATCTTGTAATTGAGTTTTCAAAGACAATTAATAAAAAATTTATTTGAAAAGGCGACCATAAAAAGTATAAAATCTACTTTGAATATATAAGAAAAATATATCACATTGCCGATGATTACATTTATAACAAATATTTTATTAAATAAAATAAAAATTTATAAACAACATTACTGACCATTATAATTGGTCAGTTTTTTTATAATTGAGCTATGTTAAAACAAAAAAAGACCCGAATCATATATAACGATTTGAGCCTTGGCTTTTTTTGTAAAATAAAGTAAATTATTGGTTAATTATTTTTATCATAATTTTCAGAAATGGTTATTTCATGTTCCAAATCGGCTACTATTTGGGGGATTAATGATGCGTCGCTAATTTGAGCACCCGACGCGCGATGATGGCCACCACCACCCCACTTAACAGCTACGTTTCTTACGCAGGCACCATTCGATCTAAATTCACATCTAATTTGATTTTCCTTTTCTTGCGTAAAAAATACTCATGCCTTGTTATCATCAATTGAAGAAAGCAAAAAAGGTCGATTTGCTTTTAATGGGTCATAAATCCCAAGTTTCTTCTGATCCTTTAAGGTAAAGTAGAATGATACAACGCCATTTTTTATATTCATATTTTGTTGAACAAAAGCGTTTATTTTAATATCCTCCAATGTTTTTTTGGCCATATTTTCATGTAGTAAATCTTTATTAGCGTTATGAGATCATAATCAAGCAACTAAAAACATTGTCTTATCATCAGTTAGGTTAGTTGTAAGTCTAACTGAATCTGTATAAATTCCTAAATATAAATATGTTGCTGCTTGTGCATTAACTTTTCAATTTAATCCATATGCAATTTCAGCCACCTGTTGTGCCGCTGCAGGAGAGTACTTATCAACTCAAACCAACGAAGCATTTAAGTCGTCATCATTAGGATGATGATCAATTCTAATAACATCATCAAACAGATTATTATCTAAATATTCACGGCACTCTAATCTTTCTTTAAAATTAGCATCAACAATAATAGCTAACGAATTTTCAAGTTTCTTAAATTCCAATTTATCCATTGAAAAATCAAGGTATGAATAAATTCCTTTGGAATCACCGATAGTATAAACATTTTTATTAGGAAAATTTTCTTGAATTAAATGCTTCATACCAAATTGTGAACCTAAACAGTCACCGTCAGGTCTTATATGATGAAAGATTACAATATTTTGGTATTTTTTAATTTTATCTTCAATTTTTTTAAATATTTCTAATCTTTCAGAACTAATTTTGATCATTTTTTAAAACCTCAGCCTTTAAGTCCTCAATTAGAGATTTCATTTCACGTCTAGAATGACATGTTGCTCCAGCAGCAACTTCATGGCCACCGCCAGGTTGGTATTTTTCACAAATGTGATTAATTCATATACCGTTTGATCTAACTCTAGCTCTAATATTGCCGTCGGGAAGATCGATAAATAATACTCAAATTTTGCAATCTCCGATGTTTGCTAAAATGCCAACATCATTAGCTTCATTATCATTTAAATTAAATTTTTCCTGAATCTTCTTAGTTACATGAAAATATAAAACCTTTCCATCACTCTTATAATTTAATAAAACATATGCAGAAAATCTAACTTTTCTTTCATCCCTTTTAGCAAGATCAAAATTAACATCTCATACTCTAAAATTATTGCCTTCATGTAAATAAGACATAACATCAAATGTTCTTTTTTGAACATATTCATATTGAAATCTTCCAGAATCTGTATTAATACCTAAATAAGTATATTTTGCTGCCTTATCAGTAACTTTTCAGTTGGACATCATCGCAATATAAGCAACTTGCTCAGCTGCTGCTGCAAATGTTGGATCTTCCCACGTATAGTCATATTCAATATCTGGATTAACAGGATGATGGTCAATTCTTAATAAATGAGTAAAGTTTTTATCAAGAATGTATTGCGCAAATTGAATCCTATTTGATGAGTTAGCATCAACAACAATGCCTAATGAGTTTTTGAAATTTTCTTTTGGTACATCCTCAAATTTATCAAAATCTCATTCAAAGAATGGAAATGCACCAATATTATCACCAAAAACGAACACTTTTTTTTCTGGGTAATTAGTTTTTATCAATTCTCTCAAACCAAACTGTGAACCCAAACAATCACCGTCAGGTCTTATATGATGAAATATAAAAATATTATCATGAGATTCAATTGCTTGTTTAGCAATTTCTCAAGTATTCTTTGCCATTTTTTCTCCTAGTAATTAAAAATTAATTATTTAAAAATTTAATTGATTATTTTATTTATTATTAAATTATAAAACATAATAAAAATAATCAACTATTTTATGGTAACTAAACAATTATCAAGGTTTAGCCTAATTTAACTAGGTTGCCATGTTGATAAAAAAATAAATAAATGTAAAACGTAAAAAAATCTAAATTCTAATATTACTATTTGAATCTAATATCTTTTTAGTCAACATTTATTCATACTATTTTATAAAATTAATTCTTTTTATATGCCCTAATAACTGAATGATTAGAATTCAAAAATTCATAATCATATTTTTCATCTTCTAATAGATTTGAAATAGCAAATTGAAGGGTTTTGGTGCCATTACCAACAATAATATCTACATATTCCATAAATTCATTTTGGTCTAAAGTAAATAAAGCGTTCAAAACATTAATAGATGCTTCATCACTAGTCAAACCGTGTAAATCAATCTCTAATGAATATAGATTCATATTTTAATACTCCTTTTGACAATTTGAACAAAGGTAAGTTCCACGCCCATTGACCTTAATTTTTATAGTTTTATTTTGGCATTTTAGACATGACTTTATTCTATCACTGTGAATCATTAAATAATCTTGATAAGAACCTATCTCGTTATTAAAACTTTCATAGGTATGAATAGTTGTTCCCCCTAGTTTGTAGCTATTATCCATAATAACCTGGCCTTTTTCTAATATCTCTTTAAGTTTATCTAATGGGATATTTTTTGATTTACTCAACGGATGTATAGCGCAAGCAAACAAAGCCTCATCAATATAAATGTTCCCAAAACCTGCAACATATGATTGATCCAGCAACTTAGTTTTAATAGAGCTTTCACTACCCTTCAATTTCTCAAAAAGTTCCTCGATGTTAGTATCTTTAGGTTCGAGTGCCACTTTTGATAAAGGTAATTTTTTTTCATAAGTTTCGCTATTGCGCAAATAAAATGTACCAAACATTCGGCTATCAAGATAATGGAGCTCGCTATTATCTTCAAATACAAATTTAGCAACTAAATGTTTATGGTTCTCGTGTGGTTTTTGATAATAACGATATTTTCCTTCCATTCTTAAATGAGATAACAAAATTAAGTTGGTTTCGAATTGAAAAATAATATGCTTACCCTTATTTTTGACTTGAGTTATCTCATGCCCTCGTAAATTATTCTTATATGTCGAAGGCGAACACTCCTTAAAAAGATGCGGTTTAATAATTTCTAGGTCCTTAATTTTTTTATACAAAATGACCTCATTTAGGTTTTTAACAACCACTTTTACTTCTGGTAATTCAGGCATATTACTATTATATACTTTTAGATAACATAATGTAATATAATAAAAGTATGACAAACAAATATAAAAAATTATTTATATCAACAACTGATACCGTTTTAGGGATCGGCGGCGCTGTTAACGATGAAACTAAAGATTTAATTTATGAAATAAAAGGCAGAGATAGAAATAAAAAACTAATTATTTTAGTATCCTCTATCCACCAGGCACGAATGTTTAAACAATGAAATCCGCAAGCTGAGCAATATGCTAAAAAATATTGACCAGGCGCAACAACGTTAATCGTTAATGACCAAGGTTTTAGAATGCCAAACCATCCCTTGCTACTTGAATATCTTGAAAAAAATGGGCCAGTATATATGTCGAGTTGCAATATATCAAATGGGCCAGTATGCAAAAATATCGAAAATGCAAAAATTCTCTTTCCTGAAATAACAAATGTTTATAACTTTGGAGAAATGAGTCAAAAGCCTAGCCAAATAATTAGAGTTGAAGACGGTTTAATTTTAAGGGAGTAAATTTTATGGACAAAATTGTAAAGATAACTAGTGATCACGCCGGACATGAAGCAAAGATTAAGCTCGCTAGCGAGCTAAAAAAAGAAGGATACAAAGTAGAACTTTTTGGTTCAACAAGTTCATTATTGCCAGTCTCGTATACCGATGTTGGAATAGAATTTGCAAAGGAAACAAAAAGAGATCTTAATAAGGAGAATACAAAACTTATTGCTTTTTGCGGCTCAGGAATTGGAATATCTATGGCTTTAAATCGGTTTAAAGATATAAGATGTGCTAGAGTTACAAATGAAGAAGAAGCGAGATTATCAAAAGCCCATAATAATTCAAATATCTTGTGTATGGGAGGAAGATTATTAAAAGATAACGAAATTTTAAACATGTTTCATGCATGAGAAAATGCAGAATTTGAAGGCGGAAGACATCTTATTAGAATTAGTAAACTAGGCGAACTTGGCCAGGATGAATAATTTAAATGTATAAAATGCACAAATCAGGACTAAAGTTAGCCCTGATTTTTAATCTTATTTTATCGACCAGGCAACATAAACTAACAAAAAATATTAATTTTTCTTAAAAAATAAAACGCATACTAAAAAAAGTATTACAATAATTTAATTTATCAAAATTTAAATGGGGTTTAAGAATGAAAAAAATAGAACTTAAAGAAAAAATAAATTATATTTCTAAATATGTTGATGATTTCAATGAATTTCATAGTACAGATATAAAAATTATTATCAAAGGGTCTGCTGTTTTAAAGTTAAATGAACTTATTAAACGCAATCCCAATGACATTGATATTTGTTTTTTTAACAATGAAAATTTAGAAACAAAAAGAGCATTTATTAGATATATTACAAAAATTGGAGACTTCAAGCTACTAAGAGAAGATGATAACCTTATAACAATTGAAAATCTTGAATTTGGAAAGGTTGAATTTATTCTTTTTGAATATCTTCATGTTGATTGATTAAACAAAATTGATAGCAACCTTTACTTTGTAAATTCTGATTTTATGATTATTGGAAAAATCTTAATGCTTACATATGTTATGTCATCGTATTATCCACACAATGATAAGATGGAAAAAATCATTGCAACAATAAGCGATTTAAATCACCTTGATAATCTAACCTCATTTCTAGATAACTTCAAATTAAACAATTATAAAACCCTAATCATGAACCTTATCAATAATTCAACTCTTATTTTTATCTACTATAAATATAAGGAATTTTTATGATGGAAAAATGAATATGAAGACTTCGAAATTCAAGATCCCGGCTTGTTGCAAACTTTTAATAAGGTAAAACATATATTCAAACAAATAAATAATGATAAAGAAATTAGTGACTATATAAACTTCAATAGCAAAATAATAGAAAGCTTTTATTTAAATTTTTTTACTGAATACCAAGAATTTGACGCAACAAAGGATTTTAGCAAATTAAAAAGCACAAATATAATTTTTAAGACAGATTACTCTTGCCAAGATAGCAATAGAAGTTCTTACTCAATAAATAACTTTAATTTTGTCGAACAAAATCAAAATAGTAAAATTAATTCTTTTATACTAAACTGGTTTATTAACAATTACCAAATTAAAAATAATAAAAAGGTAAATAATGAATATATTTCTAATTTAAAAATCTCTAATGATAGCAAGTGAGAAAATCAAGGGATTTTAGTAAATTCAGATAACCAAAATAACATTAAAACTAAAAAGATTTTGTCTATACTTAGCAAATATAGCATTCCCTATAAAATTTCCTTAAGTAAAGAATGGGCCGCAACCTGCAAGCAAGAAAATGAAATCGTTGATTTTATCATTAGCATTCCAGGGGATTTAGAAACTGATATAAATGTTAAAATTAACATCATAAACATTGTTCATATGATTCAAATAATTTATGTTTTATACAAGGAACTAAACAATGATTAATAAAACAAAATATGCCAGTTCTTTAATTATTTCAATGATTGGATCTGAGGCTTTTAAACTTGGGACAGCAATTTATATCTATAAGTTCACAAGTAGTTTTTGGCTTGTTTCTCTTTTATATTTACTAATTCAAATACCGGTCTTTATTTCATATCTACTAAATAAAAAAATTGCTTCAAAATTAAAACTAAAAAATATACTTATAGCAACTGACTTTATTAGCGTAGGTGTGCTAATGGTCATATTAATTAGCTCTTTTTTCTTCATAAAAAATAATTCACTCCAGGCTTTTTCAATATTTTTATTAATAACTAACATTATATTAAATATCATACACTCATTTAGATTCATAGCCCTTAAGTCAGTTTTATATTATTTATCAAATAACAATAAAGATATAAAAACTTACAACGTTTTAACGACTATCGCTACTGCGCTAGCTTTTCTATTGGCGTCAGTGTTTTCATTTGTATTATTTACTAAATTGCCTTTCTGGTCATTAATTGTTATGAATATGATAACTTATTTAGCATCGGGGATTTTATACTTCATATTAAAGTTAAATAAGGAACCATTGCAAACAACACCAACTATTAAAAATAATGTAGACAATTTACAACTTGAACACAACAAAAATTACAACATATGAAAATGAGTTTACACTATTGCATGTAGTCTAATTGTTGGAATATTTCTTTTTCCACGAACAGCGGGAATGTCTCAATTTTTTAAAGCTATTTCATTTAATGCAGAAGAATGATCATTTATATTAAATATTATATTCGGATCTTTTGGCCTGATTGGAAGCCTAATTTCTTTAGTGATAAGAAATAAAGATATCAAACTAAGATGAATTTTATTAGCTATGAATATTGTAATTCTAGTAGTTATTCCTATTTTATTTATATCAATTAGTAATTACATTAAAAACATAATTTATTTAGTAATAATAGGTATGCAACAACTATTTTTCTCACTATTTATTGCCATTTTTTACACAAATACATATTTGCTTTTTAAAGAAGACAAATTTAAAAAAAATACAATATGAACATTAATTTTTAAAGTTATTTCATCGTCTTTAATTATTTTATTATTAACTCTAATAACATATCAAATCAATTATTTTGTTACGTTTACCGTGTTTGCAGCATTAATACTAATTACAAGTATTGTAATTGCAGTTTCGGAAATATTTTTATCTAAACATAAAAAGAAAGAAATGTTAATTAAAAAGCAACAAGCAAACAAATAAAATTGGCACCCCATAATTTTAAACAAGTTTGTCCTAACTTTAAATAAAGAGGATGCTAATTCTCAAAACAAATATGGTCTTTATTTTGGCCAAATAAATCATCAAATTGCAACAAAAATGAGCCACCTAACATATATAAATGTTATAGGTGGTTTTATTATGTGCGAAATAGAATTAAACTATTTTCAGTTAAATAGAAAACGAAAAATTAGATGTTATAACTACATGTTCTAATTTAACAAATAAGCAATTATCCTTAAAAACAAAATGTTCAATATCAACCATAAAAAGATTAAAACAAAAATTAAGAAATGCTAAATTATGCAAAAAAAAGAAGTTAACTTAGCACATGGCAACCAATATAGTCTTGAATCTATCACTATTTTGTATGATGTAGTCGCAAAAAAATACATATAAAAAATATAGTTAAAAAATTAAAGAAAAATCATAAATATATCTTAATTTAAAATGGGTTTATGATTTTTTAATCTTAAAACTAAAAAACTCAAATAAAACACACTCCTTTCGGAATGTGTTTTATCGTTTTTTATCCAAACTTGGGATTATATCACCTTCTTGATATTATTAAGATTCAACTCTTGAAGTGTCAAATTTTCCAATAATATTATGGACTCTGGATACAGTCATCCATGCTGCAGGGTCTGCTAACAGGATTTCATTTTTAATAATATTTTGCTCTAAATAAAGTGCAAAAGTTTCAATTCTAACAGTTTCAGTATTTGTATAACCGGCAGTAAGCTTATCTATATTATAACCATGTCAATAATTAATAATTTTAAGACGGTCAATAATCTTGTCTGGGTTTTTTGTATATATTTCAATTCTAATCTTACGATATTTAGGAAAAATGAGATCAATAAATGAAATGTAAATAAAAACATATGCAAAAAAACTTAAAATTCTTAAAATTAGTGCTGCAATATTAAATGGTCTATCTGATGATACTCCTAATAACTCAACAATGCTAATTGTCACAATTGAGAATGCTCCAAAAATCAAGGCAACAATTGTTGAAATATGACCCACTGATTTTTGTTTAACTCTAGAAATATAATAAATTATAAAATCTCCGCCAGCAGTAGAAGCTGAATTTTTTCATGAAATACCACTTGCCGATCCGGCCATACAAGCACCAATAACAGCATAAACAATAATTGGCCATGTTGGATTGGCGTAGCCATTTTCAATAATGTTTTTAAAATGATTTAATTGATTAAATTGAGACTGGGTAATTTGATGTATATATCCTAACTCTTTGATTACGCCTGCCTCTAAAGAATTATTAATACTTAATAAATATAGACCATCTTGAGATGTTGGATTTGTATTAATTCATTGGAACAAATGACGATATGAATTTTGATAAGTTCCATATGATTCCCAAGGAATTAATGATTTAAATTCATTTGTAAAACGGGAATCAACTGGAGAAATTCAATTAATATAATAAATCGAAATTTTATTAAAGAAATGTCCAATTGGCCCAATTAATAATATCGATTGAAACGCAACTTGCCATAATAATCAGTATGTCGTTAAAATCATAAATAATCGTGAATTTTTCTTTCAAAAAGCAATTATTAAGGGTAAATTCATAAAGAAATAAATAAAAGCAAAATATGGTGCAGTTGATGAAACTGTAAATGTAATTGCTTGAACTATAGCTGAAACCCCGGTTGCAACCGTTGCCGCCTTAGCTAAAAATGTTGCGATAGCTATATTGTATAAGATAGCTGAACAAAAAACAAAGAACATTTTCTTAGGAAACTTTTTCCATACATTAAAGAAATTAACTCCATAAGGATTTATTTCATAAGGTAATTTTGAAGGGTTCTTTTTACTTTTTCGCTTTTTTTCCTCATTAGATAATGCTATATATTCTTCTGATTTAAGTTGTTTTTGTTTAGCTAAATCTATATTCTTTTGTTCTGGACTTAGGTTATTAATTTTGCACGTCTTTTTCATATGTCCTCAATATAATAGAAAATAATAACACTTTTTTAAAAAATAAAATGATTATGTATTGATATACATAAAAAATAAAACAGCTAACTAAAGCTGTTAAAAATTATTTTGATGATAGAGCTTTTTTGGCTGTTTCCACTATCGAAGTAAATGATTCAGGATAGTTAATTGCTAATTCTGAAAGCATTTTTCTATTAATATTTATATTTGCTTTATTTAATCCCTCGATTAGTCTTGAATATGTAATACCATTTGTTCTTGCTGCTGCGTTAATACGAGCAATTCATAATTTTCTGAATTCACGTTTAACTTGTTTTCTATCTCTAAATGCATATGTTCATGATTTAACAACAGCTTGCTTAGCAACTTTATAACCAATAGATTTGTGTCCTCAGTATCCCTTAGCAAGTTTTAATCATTTAACACGTCTTCTTCTTGTTACTACTCCGCCTCTTGTACGCATAATATTTTCCTTTCCAAATAATTTATTAAAAAATTAAATTAATTCTTTATATCTCTTAAAATCTGATGCTGATAAGGTTGATGATTTACGAGATTGACGTTTTTGCTTAGTTGTTTTGTTTTGTGCTAAGTGTGAACGATATGCATTTCCACGTTTAACTTTACCTGTTGCAGTTATTTTAATTCTCTTCTTTAAACCGCTCTTGGTTTTCATTTTTGGCATGTTATTCTCCTTGTGGTTGTGAAGGTTCGTTATTTTTTTTGTTAAAGGCTTCAACTTTCTTTTTATCTTTTTCGATATACATATCTAAAAAACGTTCATTTACTAAAGTTGGCTCTTTTGATACTTTTGCAATGTCCTCGACAAGCGCATAAAACTTATCTAAAATTTCGTGCCCCAAATCAGTTCTGCTACGCTCACGACCCCTAAACTTAACCGACACTTTTACACGATTTCCCTCCAAAATAAATTCACGCACTTTGCGTGCCTTTGTTTCAAGGTCATGTTGTCCGATTAAAGGGGTTAATCTTATTTCGCGGTTAATAGTTACTGACTGTTTTTCCTTAATTGCTTTTTGTTTTTTCTTCTTATCATATTTAAACTTACCATAGTCCATAATTCTAGTAATAGGTTTGTTATTTTCAATTGAGATAAGAACCAAATCCATCTTATATTCAGAAGCTTTTTCTAAAGCATCCTCTTTAGTTAAAACTCCTATTTTTTCATTATCAGGGCCTAAAACAAAAACTTTTTTATAAGGTATGTCATTATTTACAACGTGTTCTGATTTCGGTTTTTTACTTTGACTATTTGCAAAGTTTGAGTTATCTTGATATATAACTTCCTCCTTAAATAAATAAAAAGTGGGTTTAGACCACTTCTCATTAACTACAAAAATATTAAATAATCTTTATCTGTAGCGACCCAGCAAAAAATCACTTAGGTGAGAAATGAATCTACTTATTGCTATTAAAAGCACAATAATTTTAACATAAAATCATTTTAAGATTAACAACATTTTCAAAATATCTTACAAAATAAATTATTTCCATGTTTTTATTAATCAAATAAGCAAAAACGGATGGTAATTCTCTTTGTAAGATTTAATAAAAGTTTCTAATTTCACAAAAAAATGTTAATTTCAAATTAAAACTCAAAACAAAAAATACAATCTAGTTTTTTCTTTAAGGTAATTGCTAAATTTTATCATTTTTTAACATTTAAAACAGCAACTATAAAGCACTATCTATTTAATTAAATTATTTGAACCTAAAACTTTTCTATTTTTTTTAGTATAAATTTTGTGCTTTTAGCCAAAAGTAATAAAATTGTTTTTAGATAGTATAAAACTAGATAAAAAGATACAACATTGAAAGGAAAATATGAAAAAACAAGGAAAATATAAACTTCTAGCAAGTTTACCATTATCTATAGTTGGCATAGCACCTATTGCTATACTATCAGTAAGCTGTCAATCAGGGGAACAAGATAAACTAACCCAAGAACTTATAAAAAAAGAACAGCAACTTTCAAAGGAACAAGTTGAAAAAGATAAAGCTACCAATCAACTAAATTGAGCTAAAGAACAACTTCCAAAAAAAGATTTAGAAATAAAGAAATTAAAGGGTGAATTAGAAAAAGTAACTCCGCAAAATGATGATAAAAAAGTTTTCGAGACCAAAAAATATAACTTTAAAAACTATAATGCTGAATACACAGTAAATGAAACAAATGAAGCTGAAGCATTTTTTATTAAAGATGACAAGTCTAAGACACCTTATATTGACTTAGATCAGTTTATATCGATTTTAGATGGTTTATTTGACCAAAATCAATTAAGTTCATATGTTGAAAAAGATAAAAATACAAAAACATATTTTACAAAAAATCCAGATGGAACAATATCAAATAAATTAATTATTGACTGAGCCAAAAACACCATTCAATTAACAAGCACTAATTTCTTTTATGAAATTTTTAAACCACAACAATTAACTGATGGTGAGCAATTCCTAAAAACCGAATATGAATTATCACGCATCAAAGGTGATGAAGGCAAGCTTATCAACTTTGACTTGGGCAAATACAATATGGATATCTTATATAGTAATGATAAAGTATTACTTCCATTTTCAATATTCAATACCTTATTCATGAGTACAACATCAAACAATATTTACTTTAATGGTAAATCATTTACAAATGTAAGTGATGGACTTGATGCATTTGAAACTGCAAATGACGAGCTAAGAGAAAGAATAAGAAAGAATGATGATCTAAATGGTAATAAGGCTACAAAAGAAGAAAGAGAAGCAAACTTCAACCATTTATCATTTACAATGGACTACTTTTATGGCCTAAGAGAATATAAACAAATTAAATCTTTTGCAGACTATATTTCAAAAGAAGACAAAGAAAAATTATTATCAACTGACCCAAAAATATATAACAAAGCGTATATAAATATCTTCCATAAACAATTAAATGATTTGCACACAAGCCTAAATACTTTTTCGTATCGTGAAAAAGAATGAAATGCCGATATTTTTGACTCATTAAAAAGAAATGACTTTGGACAAAAATTGTTGAATGAGCAAGATACCTTAAGAAAATTAAGAAAGCTATTTAAAGAAAGATTTAATAAGGATGTTGAGGATATTGATACAAAAGATTTGATTAGATACCACGGCAATACAGCTATTGTAACCCTTCTTGAATTCAAAGATGGAACAAAGGATGAAATAAGTGATAAAGACAACGCATGAAAATATGATACATACTTCCTAATGAGACGTCTAATTGAAGAAGTTAAGAAGAGACCAGAAATTAAAAATATTGTATTAGATCTATCTTTAAATGGTGGCGGTAGCGTTTCTGCTATGGTTAGAACTTTAGGCTTTATGACCGATAAACCTATTTTAAACCGCGAACAAGATATTCTAAATAGAACAAATAGTTTAAGCAAATCAGAAGTTGACACCGATGGTGATGGTAAATACGAAAATGATGCTTATGATAAATACAATTGAAACTTGTTAGTTGGTGTAACTACGTTTAGTGCCGCAAACCAACTAGCAAGTATTGTTAAGGAAATGGGTATTGCTAAAATTATTGGTCAAAAATCTGGTGGTGGTATGTCAGCTATTATGTCAAACGTAATGCCAGATGGTACAACTATTACTATGAGTGGACCAAACAATGCTGTTTTTGGAATAGAAAACAAAGAAATAGAAAGTGGTGTTCCAACCGACATTGCAATCGAATACAAAGACTTCTATAATGATGAGGCAATTGACAAGGCTTTAACAAGCGCTAACTCAAAACAAAATTAATAATAATTAATAACATCGGCCAAAAAATTCCGGTGTTTTCTTAAAATGAAGAAATTATTGTAAAGAAGGAAAAAATATGAAAAAATCAGGAAAAGCTAAACTTTTAGCAAGCTTACTTCCATTATCAGCTATTGGTCTAGCACCAATTGCTATACTAACTGCAAGCTGTCAATCTGGACAAATCGATAAATTAAATAAAGAAATTCAAGAAAAAGAACAAAAAATTCAAGAATTACAAAAAGAAAAAAATAATACTAACGATGAATTAAATAAAATCAAAGATCAACTAAATGAGAAAAACGAAATAATAAATGATATTGAAAGAGAAAACAATATCAAGCCTCAAAATGATGACAAGGTTAACATTAGTTCTACCCCTCACAATTTCAAAAACTATAATCCTGAATATACAGCAGTTCAGGAATCAAATGTTGATGTTTATGAAATTAAGGACGATAAATCGAAGACAGCTTATGTTGATATTGATCAATTTTTAAGTGCTCTAACTGGCTTAATTGGCCCAGAACAATTTAGTTCATATGTTGATAAACAAAAGAATAGAAAAACTTATTACACAAGCAATCCTGATGGAACTATTTCAAACAAGTTGGTAATTGATTGAAATAAAAATACAATTTTTGTAACCACAACAGACTTCTTTTATGAAATATTAAGACCACAAGAATTAACAGATGGTGGAGAATTCACTAAATATGAATATGAAAGAATTCCAGAAAGTGATAAAGGTGTTACTTTCGATCTAGGTAAATATCATATGGATATCCTTTACAAAGATGGTAAAGTTTTAGTGCCATTTTCAGTATTTAACACTCTATTTATGAGCTGAACATTCAACAATATCTACTACAATGGAAAAACATTCACTAATGTTTTTGCTGGACTTGACTCATTTGGTAGAACTGAAGAAGAAGCAAGAAAAAGAATTAGAAAAGATAACGATCTCCACGGCAACAAACCAACCAAGGAAGAAAGAGAAGCAAACTTTAACCATTTATCATTTACAATGGACTACTTTTATGGCTTAAGAGAATATAAACAAATTAAATCTTTTGCAGACTATATCAAAAAAGAAGATAAAGAAAAACTTCTATCGACTGATCCTAAAAAATGAAATGAAGCATACATCAGTATTTTCCATAAGCAATTAAATGAATTACATACAAGAATGAACTCATTCTCATACTATGAAACAACTAATTATCTAGACCCTCTACAACTTAAACCAGAAGACTATGGTCAATATAGAATTGATTTCAATAAACAAAGAGCAGAATTGGTTAAAGGCTTTGAAGCATATTTCGAAAAGAAAATTGCAGACTTCAAACCTGAAGACTATGTAAAATTTGTTGGTAATACTGCTTTTGTTACCCTATTGCATTTTGAAGATGGAACTAAAGAACAAAACAAATCGCCAGAAGCTTGAAAACATGATACATATTACTTAATGCGCTATTTAATGGAACAAGTTAAAGAAAAGAAAGATATAAAAAACATTGTTCTAAACATTGCTATTAATGGTGGTGGTAGCGTTGGATCAATGGTTAAAACACTAGGTTTTATGACTGACAAACCAATTCTAAATCGTGAATTCGATATTTTGAATAGAGTAGGTAGTTTAAGTAAGGGCTTAGTTGATACTAATGGTGACGATAAATACGAAGGGGATGCATATACACAATACAATTGAAACATCCTAGTTGGTATAAATACATTTAGTGCTGCTAACCAATTGACAAGTATTGTTAAAGAAATGGGTATTGCTAAAATTATTGGTCAAAAAACTGGTGGCGGTATGTCAGCAATTATGCCTCTAGCTCTAAGCGATGGAACAACTATTACAATAAGTGGTCCAAATAATGCTACATTTGGCAAAGATAACAAGGAAATTGAAAGCGGTGTTCAACCAGACATCAAATTAGATTATAAAGATTTCTATAACTACGTTAAAATCGATCAAATGTTAAGCGCTCAAAATCAAAAACAAGACGAAAATAAACAATAATCATCCTTTCATTGTTAAAAGACATTAGCAATTGATGCTGATGATAATGTAGTAAATTTTGTGTAAATTTATTTCTTGCTTACTTTTTGAGTAAGAGATTTGGAATAGTAATCACACAAATCTAAATTTATTAGACAAAAATAACCAAATAACATAACTAAATCGGAGAGTTTAATCTCCTAAATGTTATTTGGTTATTTTAAATTATTATTACTCTTCTTCGAAAATTATTTGCAATTGGATTGGTTATAAACAGGAACTGTAGATAATTTTGTGTAAATTAATCTCTGGCTTGCTTTTTTTAGTAAGTGATTTAAAAATAGTAATTAACTCAATAACAATTTGATTGTTTCCTTTGAAAAATTTTTAACTAAATAAGAGCCAACAACCGCTAAGTCAACGCCACTTTCAAAACATTTTTTAATATTAAAGTCCTTAATACCACCATCAATTTCAATTATTATTTTCAATTTTTTTTGATCAATATATTTTCTAAGTTGTCTTACCTTTGCATAAGTAGATTCAATAAAACTCTGCCCGCCCTTGCCAGGATAGACACTCATGGCTAATATTAAATCTAAATCCTTGAGAAATGGTATAACTTTGCTTACATCTGTATCGGGATTAAAGGCTAAGCCGAGTTTTATGCCTTCCTTTTTTGCTAATTTAATAAGTTTTTTGAGCTCTATTTCATTTTCAAAAGCTTCATAATGAAATGTTAAAATAGCTCTAAATTCCTTAAATTTATGATAATAAGAAAAAACATCTTTAACCATTAAGTGAATATCCATATTATGCTTTGGACACTGATCAAATATTTTTTTAATTTCTTCATATGTTAAGGCCGTATTGGGTACAAATTGGGCATCCATAACATCGTAATGAACATTACTAACACCTCATTTAATCAATGAATTAACATAGGAAATTAGTTGATCACTTTTTACATCTAATATCGAAGGGCTTATTTGTCTATTATCCATTTTTTTCCACCTTAATATATTGGTTCTAACATACGCTTCATAAAGCTTTTATAATTTTCATATCTTTCTTCTTTAATAGTTCCACACTGAACGCGTCTTTTAACTTCACAATCCTCAATTCTTTCATGGTAGTGTCTACAACTTCTAAATTTGCAAAAAGGAGATGCTTCTCTAAAAGAATTAAAAGCAACAGGCATTTCATCAATTGTTAAATCAAACTCAATAGATGAAAACCCAGGAGTATCAATAATCTCGCCGCCATTAAAGTTAATTAAACTTACTTCTCTTGTTGTATGTTTACCACGGTTTAGCGCCTTTGAAATGGCTTGTGTTTCAAAATTTGTGCTAGCTAAATAATTTATTAGTGTCGTTTTTCCGACACCGGTTTGGCCCACAAAAAAACTAGTCTTATGTTTAAAAATTTCTCGCAAGCCTTCAAAACTAGCTTCATTTTCATAATTTATTTCAAATACCTTATAACCTTGTTCCTTGTAAAAATCTATCCTTGAAGCAGATGTTAGATCTTTCTTGGTTAAAACAATTATTGGTTCTACATTCTTGCTTTCAATAATAATAAGGAACTTATCAACTAATTGAGAACTAAATTCTGGTTCAACTAATGACATAACGACAATCGCTTGGTCAACATTAGCAATTTTGGGCCTAATAAAGAAATTTCTTCGTCCTAAAATATGATGAATCAATCCTTCTTTTTCAAATTCAACATTATCGCCGACGATAGGTTTCATATCAAGCAATCTAAGTTTTCCTGAACCTCTCACTCTATAAATTTGTTTATCTCCAAACGACTTAACATCATAAAAACCTGCTAACGACTTAATAATTTTCCCTTTTTCCATTTAACACCTTCACTTCTACTTTTTATAATATTCAACTAAATATACAATTAAATAAATTAATAATCCAAAAATTATTGAGGAACCCAGTGTTATCAAAACAATGTTTAGTACCTTGTGTGATTTCTTTTTTTTCTTTTGTTCATGATTTTCAAGATCAAGTCGCTTTTCCATGCTTGCTTGCGGTGTTAAACAATGATCTAGATCACTAATTATGTCCAAGCAATTTAAATAGCGATTTTGAGGATTTTTAGCTGTACATTTTATTATAATATTTTCAACAGCTTGCGGAATAGTTTTCCCAACACCTTCTAAAGGCGGTATTGTACCGTTTATTTGAAGCAGTAAAATAGATTGGGCATCAATCCCTTGATAAACAGGATGTCCTGAAAGCATTTCGTACAAAATCATACCAAAAGCATAGATATCGCTTTGAATTGAGGCTGGTTGACTTTTCAAGGGAATCTCAGGAGCTAAATATTGAACTGATCCAACTGTTTTATTATCAGCTGTAACTCGCAAACTATCCTCGTTAATTGATATCCCAAAATCAATTAATTTAACTCTATTGGTATCATTTTCAATAATTATATTACTTGGTTTTAAGTCTCGGTGGATAACATTAGATGAATGAATATCATACAATCCCCTGCATATCTCTCTCGCAATTCTTATTGCTTCATCAACAGGTATTTTTTTGTGTTTTGCAATTAATGCCTTGAGATTGGTTCCTTTGATTAATTCCATTGCATAATAAGATTCATCTGCGCTTACATAGTAGCCAATCATCTTGATTACATTCGGCGATTTAATTGTTTTCAAAACGTTGCACTCGTTCTGAAAGCGGATTTGATTAACTTGTTTTTTTGTTATATCTGGAACAGTGAGTATTTTAACTGCCATTCTCTTTTGTGTCTTCTTATAACAAGCAGAATAAACCTCACCATACCCCCCTTTTCCTATTAAGACAAAGTCCTCAAAGTGTTTATTTACATTTTCGTATCTATCCAATCTCTTCAACATAATTAAAGCTCCAATATCAATGCTGTTAAATTATCTCTTGATTGATTTTTCTTCGCAATATCAATCAATTTTTGAGCTTTTTTATCAAGGTTAAGTTTTTTATCTAAAAGGATTTGCTCAATTGTTGGTTTATCAACAAAATCATGTATTCCGTCCGATGTCAATAAAATATATTTAATTTCTTCACTGCTCTTCAATAAAAAACTATCACATTTCATATTCTTATTAGGTCCCAAACAACTAACTAACTTATTGGCATCAGGTAATAATTTAACAATATCCATATCTATTTTTTTGATTTCTGCAAGTTCATGTAAAACGTTTTGATCAATAGTTACTTGATGTAATAAGCCATTATATGCATATGTACGAGAATCACCAATATTAAATACATAAGTTTGTTTGTTTAAATTAAAAACTAGGGCAGCCGTTAAAGTTGTACCCATATCTTGATAATTTACAATATTTTTACTATTAACTATATCTTTAAGTGATTTTTTAATATAGCTTAGTGTGGTATTAAATCATTTATTTATATTTTTTCTATCATTAAATTGAATATTATCGTTAAAACTTTCTTGAAAATAGCTAACTAGTAATTCCACTGTTTTTTGTGAGCACAAGGCACCACCAAAATGACCCCCCATCCCATCACATAATATAGCTAATGTTCAATTATTTAAAAAACTGATTGATGCACAATCCTGGTTCTCGTTACGATATTTTCCTTTATCAGTTTTAATAACATATTTCATTTTTCTACTTTTTTTAAGCCTTTCTACCAGGTTCTGCTTTTTGTTTTACATCAATAATGTGAGAAAAATTTTGCTTGATAATTTCCTTAACTTTATTAGCGGTTTCTTCAATTGAATTATTAATAACAACATGTTGAAAAATCGAAGAAAGAATTATTTCTTCTCTTGCTTTATCTAATCTTTTTAAAATAAGGTCATATGTTTCAGTATTTCTATTTTCAATTCTTCTTTCCAATTCTGTTAATGATGGAGGCATTAAGAATATTGAACATATTTCACCTTCTCTACCTTCTTTACGATACTTATTAATAATTTGCAAGGCACCATTAGTTTCGATTTCTAAAAATGGGATTTTTCCTGAGGCACAAATATTTGCCACTTCTGAATTTAGTGTTCCATAATAATTATCAAAATGCTTTGAATATTCTAAAACCTTATCTTCCTTAATAAATGTTTCAAATGTATCAATTGGAACAAAATAATAATGAATACCATCAACTTCACCTTCTCTTGGCTCGCGGGTAGTAATTGAAACCGATAATTTTAATTTTAAGTCCTTATTATCAAACAAATATTTTTCAATTGTGCCCTTCCCAACACCAGAAGGTCCGGTAAAAATAATTAATTTTTTCTCCATGCTTTCTCCTTCACCTTTTTTTATTTTAGAATATTTAAAGTACTATTAGAATATTAATTATATTAATAATTAATTATATAAAAAATATTTACTTTATGTTTTCAATAAAGTAAATAAAAATTTTTCCATACTTCTTTTGTTTTACTACCTCATAATGATTATTTTTATATGTGAAATTATTCCAATCAGTTTCAATAATAATCTTTCCATTAGAATTTATCATATTATTTAGAGTTAATATATCAATGCATTTAACAAGCAATTCTTTTTCCCTAAAGGGCGGGTCCAAATAAACAAAGTCATATTTTTTATCCTTATTTTTGGACAAAAAAGATAATGCATCAGTATTAATAATTAACAAATTGCTTTCTTTAAGACTATTTTTATTCTCAATAATTATTTTATATGCTTCGTAGTCTTTTTCAACACATGTGGCATTTTTTGCTCCACGAGATAAGGCTTCAAGACAAAATGAACCAGATCCAGAAAACAAATCTAGAAACTCTCGACCTTCAATATTAAATTGAATTGAAGAAAAAATGCCCTCTTTTGCTCTATCAGTTGTTGGCCTTGTTGTCTTAGAGGAAGGTTGTTTTAATAATCTTGAACGGTATTTTCCGGCTATAATTCTTAACATACTAATAATTATAATAACTTTAAAATAAGAGTAAAATATTTAATATTGATTTATTAAATGCCTTAAAAAATATAATATTCAAAAACTGGAGGCTTATGTTAGAAGAAAAAAAGAAAAAACCTAGTGGAAAAAAATTTCTACTAGGTTTATCAATTTTTGCTATATCAGCAGGTTTTATTGCCACGGCTGGTTATTTTGGTTATAAAGCAGTTTTTGAGAAATTAGATGGTGGCGCTATTGATGAAGGGATTGTTCCGTTGCGAAATTCAGAAAATGATTTAAGCAAAACATCATTAAACGAAGATAATATCCCTTTTGAAATAAGAACAAGCGATGATGCCCTTATTTTTAATAGAAAAACAAGTAATTCATCAAGAGAACTTAATCCAAATTTTAAAGTGGGAAATTTAAGTTTTGTCGAAAAACCAATTGCTAGAACACCAAACGGAGAACCTGTCTATTATCTAGGAAAAGAAGGAATGCTTTTACTAAATAAAATATTTAAACAAAGGGCACTTTATGGTCCAGAAATAAACGCAATTAAAAGAATCAATATAAATGTGCCAAATGATGAATTGCAAGAAGATCGAACTAACGGGGCTTATTTTCCTGCAAATCGCGAAATGTACATCTTTGTAAATAAAATAGTTGAAAACAATCTAAAACTTTTGAATCAACCAGTAGAAAAAAGAATTGAAATTATTTTTGGTACTCTAATGCATGAATACACTCATCATATTGATAATATGTATAATAAATCAATAAAAAGGGGTGATGAACTTGCAAATAGTGATCTTATTGAATATGAGGGTGATCACAACTATTATCATATAGAAACAAATAATGCTAAATTTTTGAATGAATTTCGTAAAAATTTAAACTATGATAACACAAGAGATAATAAACTTTTGTTAAGAAATAGTCAAGATTTTCTGCATGACCAAGACCAATTACCAGTTTACAAGTTTTATAGTGCCAATGAACTTTTTAGGATAGCAAACGTTAAAATAACACCTCTTGAGGCTAAAAAATATGAACCCCTTGATTCTAGAAGGTTTTATTTCAATAATAATAAATATCAAAATGTTTCTTTTATTGAACCAACTAATTTGCAATCAATAAGATATCTTTTCTCATTTACTGAGCTTGTACCAAGAGAAATAATTAAGCTTTCGCTAGGGCCAAATGCTTGGTTTTATAACTCTAATCGAAGCCAATTTGAAAACTATTTTTATTTTCGAAAAAACAATCGAACTGGTGAATTAATTTTTAATGCTGCTGGTGATGATATCCTAAAAAATATCGCTATCTTGAGAAAAGGCAATTTTTCAAATTCAAATGAATTAGCTACATTTGCATCCAATTGAGTTTTTAAAGACCAACTAGAAAACTTCCGTTCAAGTATTTATAATATTAGAACAAATGAATATGAGCGTCCATTTGCAAATGTTGGTAACTCGCACCATAAAGGTTTATTTAAAGCTTATGTTGACCTAATGGGCTGAGGAGAACTTATAAGTTTTGCAAATTATAATATTCAAAATAACGATTCAAAGAATATTAATCTAGGTGGGTATTTTGAATTACCACAAAAAATTATTGAACAAAAGAAAAATAATCGTATCAAATCTAAACTAATTTTTGTAGACCTAAATGATAACAATAATACTCTGGAAATTGATTATAAATTGCAAAATTATAACCTTACAACGAAAAAGGTCTGAAATTCTATATACTATTTTGATATCAAAGATAACAAACAAAAAGATTACTATGATGAATCATGAGTATATCCAAAGTTATTTAAAGACAAATATCAATATGTTTCATATTTTGCTAAAAATATAGATAGGAATATTCTTAATAAGAAATTTAAAAATAAGAAGTTTGATGTTAAATTATGAGTTGACCTTGATAACAACGGCACATATGACCTGAATAAAAAGGATAATAAGGAAATTATTTCATTATTAAATGATAATGTATGAAATAATAGCGGCAAAAAATTCTATGCTAGATTTAAGAATAATAAGCGCCGCACCACAACATATCGAAATAACAGATCAAATTTTATAAACAATTTACAATATGAACTTTTTAGCATCAACCAAAACAATGAAACAAAAAAATATTACTATACAATTAAAAACTATTAAGCTAACTTTTGTTAGCTTTTATTTTTATTTAGGATATCAAGTATAATTTTTTTTATGAAAAAAATTAGATTAGTTTTAGCTGGAACCGCTGAATTTTCAAAAACAATATTTAAGTCATTAATAAAAGATGAACGTTTTGAAGTCTCTTGTCTAATTAGCCAGCCAAACAAAAAATTCGATAGAAACAAAAATGTATTACAAACCCCAATTGCGCAACTTGCTAATGAATTCAATATTAAACTCTACCAACCAGAAAAAATCAAAGATATCTATGAAGAACTAAAAGCAATTGACTTTGACTTTTTTATCACAGCATCATTCGGGCAATTTATTCCAAACAGCATTTTAAAATTACCAAATAAACTACCCTTAAATGTTCATGGCAGTTTATTAGAGAAATACCGTGGAGCTTCGCCAATACAATATACACTTTTAAACAATGATAATAAGGCCGGAATCTCTTTGATTGAAATGATTGATAAAATGGATGCAGGTGATATCTTGAAAACATTAGAAATTGAAATATCTGAACAAGACAGCGCTATTGAACTATTTGATAGACTAGGCTTAGAAACTTCAAAAGTAATTGGTAATTGGTTGCAACAAATTTACAATAATGATTTCACAAGAAAAATTCAAGATGAAAATCTAGTAACATTTGCTCCTAAAGTTCAAAATGAGGAAGCTGAAATTTTTGAAACATTAACCTGCCAAGAAGCACTAAATAAAATAAGGGCATTCAATGATCAGCCAGGCGCTTTCATAATTATTAATAATAAAAGGTTAAAAATTTATCGCGCGACAAAAAACAAAATCCAAACACCAATAAAAATAAAGTTTTCAGATGGTTATTTATATCTAATTGAATACCAATATGAAGGCAAGAAAAAAGTTAAACATGAATTTTAATTTTGAAAATTTTCTTGCTAAGCAAAAAGAACAAGAATATTGAAAAAAGATTGAAATTATATTAAAAAATGAAGATCTAGTACCATCAAAAAATAATGTTTTTAACGCTTTTACAAATTTTGATTTTAGTAATATAAAACTCATTATTTTAGGACAGGACCCTTATCCTACAAATGATAATGCCGACGGGCTTTGTTTTTCTTCAAAAAATAAAATAACGCCTGCGTCCTTGAAAAATATTTTTAAAGAAATCAAAAATTCCTATCCCCAAATTAAATTTAATAGCAATGATCTTACAAATTGAAAAAATCAAGGCGTCTTATTATTAAATACAATATTAACAACACTCAAAAACAAAACACAAGCTCACAAAAATCAAGGTTGAGAAATATTTAACTTAAATCTTATAAGAGAAATTCTTTCATATTATGATGGGATTTTATTTCTAGCCATGGGAATCGATGCTCAAAACTTTATTAAAACTCTAAATATTAAGGAAGAATATATATTTAAAACGGCGCACCCTTCGCCCCTATCTTGTTGGCGGGGTTTCTTTAATAGTAATATATTTAAAAGAATAAATGAAAAACTTATATCGCTAGGAAAGAATGAAATTGATTGAAGTACAAAATAATATATTTAAACTAAAAATGATTATAATTTAAGAATACTATTATGTAAATAGTATTTTTTTATTAATAAGGAGACTTTATGATATCGAATTGCGAAACAAAACGTAATGAAAATATGTTATTAAAAGTTGCTTATGAGGGACAAGAATTTTGTTCTTGCGTAGCAAAAACTCATTTGTTTATTAGCGAAAACTTTGATAAAAATATTGCTTATATTTATGTTTCAAAAGACATTAAGGATTACTACGGTTTTATAAAAGTGGTTGATCATATTATCAATGTAAAACGTAGAAGTTATCAGATTGATGTTTTATCATTTGCAAATCTTCCTTTTTTGACTGTCAAGGAAGTTTTAAGAGCGTTTATAACAAGAATGGAATTTCACGGAGCAAAATTATATTCTGCTAAACAAAAATGTGAAAATAAGAATGAAGAAGAAAAAAGCGAAATTAAACTAACACTTTTTCTTGAAGAAAATAGTTATGCTGAATATATTGAAAAATTAACGATAATTTCCAAAAATGTTTCAAAAACACGTAATCTGCAAATCACACCACCTAACATAGCGACAAGTGAGTGAATCGCCGATGAAGTTAAAAAGGATTTTGATGGAGTTGAAGGATTATCGATTAAAGTATTAAATAAGGCTGAAATTGAAGAACTAGGAATGGGTCTAATGTTAGCTGTTAATGCTGGTTCTTCATATGAGCCAAGAGTTGTTATTGCCGAATACAACGGAAATCCAAATAGCAAAGAAAAATTTGTCTATGTTGGCAAAGGTATAACTTTTGATACAGGTGGATATAACACCAAGGGTTACCATATGGATGGGATGAAATTTGATATGTCAGGTTCTGCCATCGTAGCCTACGCACTAAAATCAATTGCACGGCTAAAAATAAAAGCAAATGTAGCTGCAATCATGATGCTAACCGATAATGCTATCGATACCCATGGAACTCTACCTGAATCTGTTATTAAATCAATGAGTGGAAAGACTGTCGAAATTACTGATACAGATGCTGAAGGACGCTTAGTTTTAGCTGACGGAATTTACTATGGTGCCACAAAGCTAAATGCTTCTTTGATTGTTGATGTAGCAACTCTAACTGGCGCAATGTTAAGAGCACTAGGAAAAACATACTCAGGTATTTATTCTTCATGTGACAAAAGATGAGAAGAATTTGAGGAAGCAGCAGAGATAGCTCATGAAAAAGTTTGAAGACTTCCAATGCATGAAGAATTTCATAAAACCAATAAGTCATCACTAATTGCTGATTTAAATAATTACAATAATTCATCAAAGGCTGATTCCAATTCTGCTGCGATGTTTTTAAATGAATTTGCAAACAAAGTTGATTTTATTCACTGTGATGTTGCCGGAACTGCTGATGCAAAAAATATGGGCTTGGGGATCCTAGTTTCAACATTAGTTGAACTAGCTGAAAAGCAAAAATAGAAAGGTAATTTAAAACTATGGAACTAATTAAAAAAATTGATGAAAAACGTAATGATTTTCTATTGTTAAAAGCAGTCTTTAAGGGTGATAAATTACCAAAAAATCTTGTCGAAAAGGATTTTACAATTACAGAATTTCTTAGCGAAAATGTTGCTTATGTTTACATGGGAGAAAGAGAAAAAATCAATTATAATAATATTTTTGATTTTGCTAAATCATTAGCTACAAATGCTGCAAGAAATTATCAAATCGATGTCGCTACATTTCCTGTTGATAACAAAATATGTATCTATGACACTGTTGATGCATTTACAAAAGGAATAAATTTTTCAGCAGCCAAACTTTATAATAAAAAAACCATCTATAAAAAAGAAAATCATAACAATCTTTCACTATATTTGCAAAATCCTACAAGCGATTTAATAGCACACTTTAACAAGGCGGTGATTCTATCTGAAGCACAAAATTGAGCAAGAAATTTAGGCGTTACGCCTCCTAATGAACTAAACTCTGAACAACTAGCAATAATTGCACAAGAGGAACTAAGCCAATATCAAAATCTAAAGATAACAGTTTTAAACAAAAAACAAATTGAAAATCTAAACATGGGTCTGCTACTATCAGTTAATAGAGGTTCAATTTACGAGCCACGTGTTGTTATTATAGAATATAATGGTAACGAATTATCAAAAGAAAAAACCGTTTTGGTTGGTAAAGGTATTACATTCGACTCGGGTGGTTACAATATTAAAACCGGTCGCCATATGAATGGAATGAAATATGATATGGGCGGATCTGCTGTTGTAGCTGCCGTTATGAAAATAATTGCTCAAACTAAACCAAAAACTAATGTAGCGGCTATCATGTGCATTACCGATAATAGAATTAATGGTGACGCCTCACTTCCTGATTCAGTTTGAACTTCAATGAGCGGAAAGACTGTTGAGGTAAATAATACTGATGCCGAAGGTCGTTTAGTTATGGCTGATGGTTTATACTATGGTGCAACAAAACTAAAAGCTACAAGATTAATTGATGTTGCGACCTTAACTGGAGCAATGATTATGGCTTTAGGTGACACATACACCGGGGTATGATCAACAACTAAAAAGGGTTGAGAAGATACAAAAAATGCCGCAAAAATTCAACATGAATTAGTGTGAAGAATGCCACTTGATGATGAATATGCTGAATATATTAAAGGTTCAATTGTTGCAGATCTAAAAAATACAGATTTTACCGGAAATGCTGGTTCTTCTTCAGCAGCGATGTTTTTAAAAGAATTTACCAACGATATAGAATATATACACTTTGATATAGCAGGGACATGCGATATTAATGAAAAACCAATGTTTGCAATGGTTAAAACAATATCGGAACTAGTATCAAAATAACATAAATAAGGGTACTATAAAAAATTTTGTGTAAATTAATCTCTGGCTTACTTTTTAGTAAGTGATTTGAGAATAGTAATTACACAAAATTATCTACGATACCAAAATAATAAAAAAATTCAGATCCTTTTAATCTGAATTTTTTATGACTTATTTTTAGATTGATTATTAAAATAATCTTCCCAATAGTTAACGCCTAACCCAAAACTATATATATCTAGTGCTTGCGTTATATTTTCTTTTCTTGCTCCAATATATACCTTTCCATCGGCAGCGCTAAAATCAACTCTATATCTTTTAATACCAAGACGTTTTCTAACGCCTTCCTGTTCAAATGCAAATCTCGGATCGTCTGAATCAGTTACATAAAGAGCCTTTATTATCCCATCTTTATCAAAATCAGCTCCTCAAACATTTATAATGTGATTAATTGAAACGCTACCATATGTATGAGATATACCAATAGCCTTATTAGCTTCAATTTCTCGTCTAAGTCTATCTGAGAGTGGTTTTGCGTAGGCGCCATAACCAAAATGTCAACGGTCCGTTAATAAGTGTTTACCAAAAACGTCCTTAAAGAACCCAAGAAATCCAGATTTACCTTTTTCATAATTAATTTCTTGGTTGCGTTGTTGCCTATTAGAATAACCATAACCATTTATATAAGTATCAAAAATTTTATCTGGCCAAACAGTGCGCCCGACATAAAGTTTCTTAAAAATTTCAAATAATTGACTATGTTCTGTTTTTGTTTTTATATTATCATTATTAGCCTCAAGAAACTTATTAATTTCGCGAAAATCTATTTCATTATTTTTTCCTATTATTCCTTTTTGTGGATCATTTAAATACTTATTAATATAGTCCTTGTTTTGTATGCTTCAATAGTGAATAGCATTTGCTGCAACTACTGCAGCACAAAGTAAATTATCACCACGGTCAAAATCTTTATTGATATCAAATCATCCTTCTTCATTATCATTGTGAGCGTATCATCAGCTATCGATATCGTCGCTTGCGTTAATATAATGGAAAAATTTACTAAAATTAGGATTTACACCCTTTAAAAATAAAGTTTCAACTACACCTTCACTTTTTAGAAAATCACCTAACGGAGTATTCAATAGTTGTTGTGTTTTATCGTTTGGTGAAGGAATTTTTGGTAAATTTGGGACTTCTGACTTTGGGGCAGGAATTAATTCTAACTGCGGAATTTTCTTTGGTTCATCTGCTTTATTATTAATTGATGGTCCGAGCGGTATTTGTGGAATTATATTATTTTCTTTATTCTTTTTTATAGAGGGACCTAATTTAATTTGCGGAATAACATTAGTATTGTTACCTTTATTTTTAATAGTTGGATCCGGGATAATTTGCGGATTTTTTTCTTCTTTTTTCTTTTTATGCGGAGGAGTTAAAGGTTTTGAATCATTGATTCTTTTCTCAACATTATTTTCATTAGGATTATGCATATGTGTATTATTATGTGGTTGTTCAGAATCTGGTTTAGGGGATGGCTCCATAACATTTCTATTTTGACATGATAAAACAACAGACGACATAGATAAAGTCGGAATAATGCCTAAAGTTAATAAAAACAACTTCCTTTTACTCAATATTGAATACCTCATTTAAAATTAGTTTAACAAAGCAAAAAACATAATAAACGAGCCGATGTTTGTTGCTCCATTCAATATAATTTATACCATAGTTTTTTTTTTTTTTTTTGCATCTTTTGAAAAAAATTTACTCAAAAAGCATTTTGAAGCATAGAAAAAAATTCGGGTTTTTATTAATAACCCAAATTTTTATTGCTTATTTTTAGATAAATTCTTAAAGTATTGCTCTCAATATGTGGTTCCTAAACTAAAAGTGTAAATATCTAATGCCTCAGCTATATTTTCTTTTTTAGCACCGATAAAAACTTTCCCTTTTTGAGTATCAAAATTCACCTTGTATCTCTTAATACCAAGACGTTTTTTGATTCCGTCTTGTTCAAAGAAGGCTTCCTGATCATCTGAGTCAGTTACATAAAGGGCCTTAACTATCCCGTCTTTATCAAAATCAGCTCCCCAAACATTAACAATATGATTAACAACAACTGAACCATAGGTATGAGAGATAGCAAGTGCCTTATTTGATATTATTTCATTTCTTAATCTTTCGCTTAGATTCTTTGCACTATGCGCATTTCTAAATGACCATCTATTTGATAAAATATTACTTTTAAACACATCTTTAAAAAATCCTTTTCAGTTAGCTTTAAGACTCCAATTATTTGGATTATTTAACTGTTGTGATTTCGGTCCGATGCGAAAGTACGAATATCCATTTATTAATTCATCAAATAATTTAAATGGTGTAACAAAGCCCTTCCCAGTTCTTTTATCAACATTACCACCATAATCTTTTTTAATTCATTCAAAAAGTACGCTATTTTCTCTTGTAGTTCGAATTCCATCATTTCCCATATGATTAACAAAGGTATTCAAGTTGCGAAAATCAATTGTAATATCCTGCAATGAGTTTTTAAATGAAATTACTCCCTTTCTAGGATCTAGTAAATATTTATCTAAATATTGCCTATTTTGTTTAATTCAATAATGTAAAGCATTAACCACTACAATAGCACCACATAAAAAGTTATCGCCACGAGTAAATTCCTTATTGATATCAAATCATCCTTCTTCATTATCATTATGAGCATACCATCAGCTATCAACACCATCTTTTTGATTAACATAGTGAATAAATTTTGCAAAGTTAGGACTTACATCCTTTAAAAACAGAGTTTCCACAACCTCCTCGTTGTGTAAAAATTTGCCCAGTTCTGTTCCTTTGATTTGCTGTGTCCTATCATTACCCAATGTTTTTCGTGGTTTATGAGGCGGGCCTGGCTTTAGATCAGGTGGGACAGGAGTAGGTTTTGGTACTGGTTCTGGTTCAGGTTGAGGTTTTGGTTTTATGTCATCAATTTTTTGACATGACAAAACAATTGCTGGTATAGAAATTACTGATATAATCTCAAAAGTAAATAATGTTGATTTTTTATGCTTCAATTTGGAAAAACCTCCTTGAAAATGATGATTTCTTATGAACTATATTTTTACTATTGGTGCTATTTATTGAATTAAAGATAATTGTTCTTCTTGTTGAAAAATATTGGCAAGTAAATCTTTTATTTGTTCTCTTAAAGTAGTAAGTTTAGTTTTTCTATTATTTAATTCTAAACTTAGCTCCATATCTTCGCTATTTTGACTGTTTTTTTTCATTATTTGTTCTAATTGGTCATCAATATTCATTATAACAGAATTAGCAAGCGATAAATCCTTAAAAAGCGCTATTCTTTTATCTATTTGTTTCTTATATTCTTCAAATGTCTTAATTAAATTATCAATATCAAAGGAATTATTTTGTTCCTCTTTCTTTAATTCCATAAGTTGCATGATTTGTGTATCTATATTTTCTTTTTCATCTTCAAGTTCCATTATTTCCTGACGAGATTCAGAATAATTTGGATTATAAGTTAAAAGTTTAATAACTTCTGATTTTCTTTTTTCATCATTCTTTTTTATTTCCTCAAATTCCTTTATCAACTCTTGAAAAACAGATTCATTTTCTTTATCAAATTCTTTTTCTTCATTAAGATTTTTAATTTGTTCATTCGCTTCACTAATTTCGTTATTTAATTCATCTAATTCCTGATTAATAACATTTTTTAGTACTTGGCTCTTTTGATCAATTATTTTTTCATTTTCATTAATTTTCTTTTCTAATTTTTCTGCTTCAGGATTAGGCTTAATCATGTCTTTTGCATCATCCTTATTTGCATTATTGGATTCATTATTGCCTTCATTATCATTGCTTTGTGAATTATCTTGATTAGATCCAGAATCATCTGATTCTTCGCTATCACTGGCATCGGGATTATTAGGATCAAAATCCTTATCACTAGGATCATCACCATCATTTTCATCCGTTTTAGATTCATCTTCATGTATATCTGGTTTTTTTATTTCAGGGCTTGTTTCGGGGCTATTTTCACTTGAATTATTACCCTTGATATTCGGCATTATTCCCTCAGGAGTTTCAGGTTTTGGGCTATCGGTATTTTTTTCTAAACCTTTCGCATCGCTAATTTGCTTGTCTTTTTTATCAGTCATTTTTTCTAGCTTATTAGTTATGCCTTTACTACACGACATTACAACTATTGTTGTGAAAAATGGAACAGGCAAACTAGCTAGTGACAACAAGATTCTACTAGATCTTTTCATATTTTCCCCTTTTTAATTAATGTGCTTTTCAATATAATATATACCATAGTTTTTTTATTTTTTTTTGCAAAGTGTATCTACTTTATTAAAATTGTTATTTATTTAAAAATATTAAAATTTAATTTTCTATTCATTTATTTCTAAAATGTAAAACTCTATTTTTATTAGATCTTAGTAATATTAAAAAAATATAAATAATAAAATAAGATGATTATTAAATCATCTTATTAAATTCAGTAACCATTATAAGTATTTTTCAAGTTGTAATTGTTCTTGAGAAATTTTATCAATTAATTCTTTAATTTCCTTTCTTAATTCAAATAGCAAATTTTTCTTTTTTGTTAATTCATTTTTTAATTCTTCTTTATCAGGCATGTCATCCATTTTTTTCATTAGTTGTTCTATTTGATTGTCTATATCTACTATAAATGAATTGGCAATTGATAGATTTTTATACAAATCAATTTTTTTATCAATTTCTTTTTTATTATCTTCAAAGATTTTGACTAAATCATTAACACTTTTCTTGTCCACACTATCATCTTTTAAAAGCTCTTTTAGATCATTAATTTCTAAATCAGCATCTACTTTTTCTTGTTCCAAATCTTTTATCAAGTTAGAGAATTCTTGATCATTAGAATTATAAACTAGTAGTTTTTTAACTTCTTCTTGTCTTTTCTTAGCCTCTGATTTTATATCCATAAAATCTTTTATAAGTTTATCATAAGTTTCTACATTGCTCATATCAGAGGTTTTCTCTTCATTTAAATACTTAATTTGTTCTTCTGCATCTTCGATAGTTGCTTCTAAATCATTCAGTTCTGATTTGGAAATGGCTTTAAGTTCAACGATTTTTTTATCGATTTCATCTTCTTTAACCTTAATTTCATTTTGTATTTTTTGTGCTTCTGGACTAATTTTTGGTGTTATATCATCTTTTTCATCTGAGCCATTTTCCTTATTTTGATCATCTTTTTTATTGTCATCGCCAGGTTTATTTTTACCATCAATTTCTGGTTTCTTTTCTTGTCCTTTGCCTTCTTCTTTCTTCTTAGGATCTTCTGGTTTCTTTTCTTGTTCTTCTTTCTTTTTAGGATCTTCTGGTTTCTTTTCTTGTTCTTTGCCTTCTTCT